>CBFDAW010000591.1:0-2752 GCA_965602865.1 uncultured Thermoplasmata archaeon | reverse complement strand
CGGGATATTTTTGCATTATATTTTCTCGTTCCGTGGTTTTAAAATTTGTAACTTGAGAATATGTTTTTGGTTCCATCACAATTTCATCATCACTTAAAGGAAAAGATGTCGATGAATAACCACTACTTGAACTTTCTCTGGGTGGTTGACATGAGATTATATTTCCATCGCTTTCTGAATAGTAATTTTTGGAATTAGTGGTAGTCTCCACGGGATTTTGCATGGATTTTGCATCATATTCAAAAGCCTCCGTACCACCGTATGATATTGCTGATGGGATAAACAATGATGATTCATACTCTTTATCCTCATACTCGGCTTCAAAGTTATTCTCACTATAATCATAATCATAATCACGGTCCCAATATTCCTCTTCAGGTTCAATTATGGTACACTCGGAATTCATCCCATCGAGTAATTTGATAGACTTTATCCCTGGATTATGGAAATGGTAAGTAACCCTTTCCGGGCCATAGATATCAGGTGTTGTAATTTCAGTTCCTAAATCCAAGTCATCTTTCATAGAGTACTCGGGTACATCAGGAACAGTCATCGACATATCGTATTTTATCTTCCCACCAATTTGGTTTAGAGTCATGGTCATTTCAGAAGTGGTTGACCAATACTCATTTGGTTCAATAGGAAAATCGAAAATATCCAATGGTGGGTCGTATACCACTTCAAAATCTGCCACGAAATTTTCTATGGAATATTCCATGTCCGCGGACATTGTCCCTTCACCCTCCATGAAGGCCTCCATATCCATCTCGACATCTGCGTCCATATTCCAATTAAAGGCTCCTTTTGCGATTGCTAGGTTATCTGCGGTGTAATAAATATTTCCGACCGTATCGGCTTTCATTTTCATGAGCATATTAGTATCCATTGTCATTGTATTGGATGATGAGGTATAGGGACTATTACTTCTCGTGCTATAGTAATCATACTCTTCATCTTCATATTCTGAAATATCTGGATTTTCCATTTCCATTTCCATACCATATTCCATGGTGAATGCGCCTCCAGTATATTGCTCGAAATAGACCTGATAGCACTGATACTCAGTATCCCCGATGGTCAAAACCACATCGTCGTCTTGAACCATAGCAGATTGGTATAAACCAACTTCGCCGTTAATATCAATTTTATTTAATCTCGCCTGCGATGAATCAAATTGTGATTTTAACTCATCCTCTAACGCAGATAAATCAATTGTATACCCCATACACCAGTTATCTCCAACCTTCCAAGTTGGTTTGTTGATAACATCGCCGTCGGATTCTGTAACTGAAATTGATATTCCAGCTGCACTAATACATATTATACAAAATATAGTTAAAAAAACCATAAAATTACTCAGACCTATTCTAATCAGATTTATCCACTCTTTCATGAGCACACTCTCCGAAACCGGATTTTAATTTATTTATTATTATTATTTTATTTTCCCCACATACACCATTATTATATTTGAACCCCAAATAATAATAATTTGTTTACACTAACCGTTCTAGCACAATATAAAGATTTTGGTAAATAATTAAGGTCTGATCATTGCATAACAAAATATATTTGATTATAGAGCAATTACTTTCTCATAAATTGAAATTAATATTAAACTCGTGGAACAATGCCGAGATTACCGAAACAGATATTAATCGACCGAATCTTAAATGAACTTATGGTCTGTAAACGCAAATATAGACATAATTTTTATATTATGAATAAGAGCCTCGATGAGTTACCAATTGAGATTTATGTTGAAATGTTTAACATCCCCGCGCCGATATGGCGGGATAATAAAGTGGAAACACGATATGATCATAGGTTTAAAATGTTAATCCAGGATGATTATCCATATCATAAACCGAGCATACGCTGGCGCACCGAGATTTTTCATCCGAATATCATGTCGCCGAAAAATGGCGGATTTGTATGTACTAATATATTATCTCGTTGGAACTTTAATTCTACTTTAAAAATGTTCATTAAGGGTATAGAATCTTTACTCTCCAATCCTAACCCAGATAATCCATTTGAGACCCCCAGTTGTAAACATGCCACCGAGTATTTTAAAAAATATGATTTCAATCCACCAGCAGTTGTGGAAACAAAAAAACAGCTGCCGAAGATTATCAAAGATTAGATTATAATAAATTCTGTTTTTATTTTTTATTTATTACTCGATTTATTATTCTTATTACTTAGACAACCCATATTTACACAAATATGCCATGGCTTCTTTTTTGAATTAATGACTTTTATTTCCGGTGCACCACAAAGGTTACACAATGTCCCTTTTGGGATTATTTTACCGTATTGCGGCAACGGATAGCTGCGTTTACAATTTGGATATTTTGAACAACCAATAAAACGTTTTCCACGGCGTGAAGTCAGGATAATTAGGTCACTACCACAATCTTGGCACTTACCTATTACATTCTGAGTGCGAAGTGCATCCTGAATACTTTGGCCGATCAGGTCCCTATTTTTCTCTAGCACAGAGACTATTTCGTCGAGCATCTTCTCGGATTCTCTAACCACTTCATCCATTTGCTTATTACCATTAGCAATCTCATCCATATCTTTTTCAAGTACCGCAGTCATATCGGGTTTAGTGATGGTCGTAGCATACTTTTCCAGTGCGAGTACAACGGCTTCTCCCATTAATGTAGGTTCCGGGTTAGTTTCGCTTATATAGCCTCTGTTATACAATTTTTGTATTATCTCATGGCGTGTTGATTTAGTGCCA
>CBFDAW010000590.1:0-2755 GCA_965602865.1 uncultured Thermoplasmata archaeon | reverse complement strand
AAACTCTGCGTTATTATTAATTGTTCCATCTGAGGTGTGCTTAGAAATAATCGGCTTATAGTACCCGTCTGTTGGATTCGGCAAATTAATCCAGCCTTCAATGGAAAAATCACCCAAATTATTTAAACTAGCATCATTTCCGCAATCCACATAATCATCCACGCCATCAAAGTGCAAGGCAGTTCCATAGACCCCTTCGGTCCAATTTGCATTGGTATACCCATACCAGCTTCCGTGGTTTTCGTACTTCGAGCTATCGCGAGCAGTGTTCCCGGTACCTTCATTGAACTTCCAAAAACCAACACAACTGGGATCGGTGTCTGACCCGATTGGATACGCCAATGTATCATCTTTTTCAATTCTTACCCCTTTACTGAATTTACCATTTTCAAATGAAGTTTGATCCGGCGTATTCTGCAACTTCATAAATTGATGCATATAGATATTTGCAATTTCATCTGCAGACAGGTTCCTATTAAGAATCGCAACTTCGTCAATAGAACCTAAAAATGCCTGACTTCCTTGGAATCCACCACCGACATTATCCTGGTCCTGGCCAATGACCAACGAGCCACCGGGTGTTAAGCCCTGGCCAACCGATAACGTATTTGAATATACTGAGGTTCCATCTTTATACAAAATTAGTCGCCCGGTTGAATTTTCCCAGGTAACAGTTATATGATGCCAAAACCCGTCATTAGCTGAAATGCCTGTGCTTTGGGACCCCGAACCTTTGTAAATATTCAAACTTTTATAATTATTTATCAAAAACTCATTATCACTAGCTGAAGATGCATAAGATATCGGTGTGCCGGTATTAGTTACATCGGTAGTTTTCAACCAAAACATTGCTGTAATATCCGTTGCAGCAAAATTTTTAATCGGGTTTGTAATAATATAACTGGTTACCACACCACCAAGATATAATCCATTATCGTATTTCCCATCCACCCACGTTGCACCGTTGATAGTACCATGGTTTTCATTGCCGCTGCTATCGTATGCAGTGGTTCCAATTCCTTCGTCAAATTTGTAATACGCAATACAACTCTTATCTATGCCCATTGCCACCTCATCGTCCTCACCCTCGTAAATATTATTAAAATGGCAAAGTAATTTGGTACTATCGTCCTCTTGATAAGGCTTTTGCGGTGGATCCCAGCCAAGTATTACATTCGCCTCTTCATCAACAAATGTCCCGTTACAGCCAGATGTTGAAAAATTATCAAATATCTTATTATTATTAACAATCTGTCTAAAACTTTGTCTATTATTATCAATTTCCTCACGTACACCAGTTGACACTTTTGAATTTATTTCTCCATAACTTATTAAAAAAGAAGAAAAGATCAAAATAGAAATGATAAAAAAAACTACGATTCGTTTATAAAAATTATGGAAATTCATATAATCAGACCTCTAATACGGTCTTTTTTATTTTAATATAAATTGAATAATATAATTCTATTTAAATATTCCTTAATCTGAATTTTAATTTCAAAACGAAATATTAAATTAAAATAAAGTGAGGAATTTGAAGAATTGATAGATTTTTGTTTAATTAGGAACACTTATATACCTTGATAAATATTAATTTTATATAATATATATTATAAAAGTATGAAAAAAGTATTAAACTACGCAAGAAAATACGAAGTTTGATATGTGGAGGGTATGGAGCGAGAGAATTTTATTGATCTAATTAATAGCTAAGCACAAATATCGGTAATAAATCCTATTCGGGAAGGCAATCAAAATGGATCAACTTCTAATAAGAAAATTTTTTATCATTTTTACTATTTTCATTTTTATCATTTCGGTTTTTTTTTCATTCGGAATAAATAACTCTAATTCCAGAATGTATATATATCCCGAAGACCCGGACACAATAAATATCAGCCATCCGATGGGTGACACACGCTCTCTTCCCGAGCCGAGTTCACAGTTATTATCCGTTCGTCCTGAAAACGACTGGCGAATGTACTTATACGGTCCCGCTCACAACGTATTCACCACCGCCTCCGGACCCGCAAATGCGAGTATATTATGGTATAACACCACCGGTGATAGCACCTACAGCTCACTATGTGTGGCGGATGGCCGAGTCTTTTTAGGAGTGGGTGACGCCATGAAATGTTATTATGAAAATAACGGGACCTTGGCGTGGTCAATGTCACCAATCCAGGATGTTGCCGGAGGCTTTGGAGTTTGTTCATCACCTGCTTATGCGAATGGATGTATATATTTTGGTGCGGATAGGATTTATTGTGTATGGTCAACAAACGGCACAATTCGTTGGAAGGTAGATAAACCTAACATTAAGCATGGTGATGGTACGCCCACACTTGCATATGGTAAAGTGTTTATTTCCGGGAGTGATTACAAACTTTACTGTATCGATCAACTCAATGGATCGGTACTTTGGACCTTTCAAACCAAGAGTGATTACCCACCGGCAATACCTGATAATTGGGGTTTGTATGCTGCACCCGCTGTGCTAAATGGCAGCGTCTACCTGTCGGCTTGTGATTGGTATTTATATCAAATCAATATAACCCAACCAACCAGTGTAGCAAGTGCAAATAATACATTCAAGATGGGTTGGGCATCATATTCTTCACCGGTGATTGTTGGTGATAAGCTCTATGTGGGCTGCAGTTACATTGATACCAAATCAGAGAGTCGTTTTTATTGCTTATGGGCGAGTAATTTGACTAAGATCTGGGAATTTTACCCGAACGCACCCACAGGGTTC
>CBFDAW010000589.1:0-2761 GCA_965602865.1 uncultured Thermoplasmata archaeon | reverse complement strand
ATAAGGGTAATTACGAATACTGGGGTGACCAATTTATTGCATATAATCAATATTTATTTGGTATATCATTATTCCTATTAATCTTTCTAATCATAATCGTGGCGTTGAATATAAAAAGGATCTTAAAACATGAGTTATTAGGGACACTCTTTTTTTCCCTCGGGGCACTGATTATTAGTATATTCTATGCCCGAAAATATTTTGCATTGGATGGTCTGGGTGAGGATGCGGCGGTATTTATTGCAATCGGTGCTATAATTATGGTAATCGGCACGTTGGTCCTTATGCGCACCGGTGGCTTTGTCGGGGTGTGTCTGGTGGGCCTAATTATTATTCTTTTATTATCTCTGGTGCATATGATGGGTGGTGGTTCACTTATTCAATTTGATAATAATGCTCTTCAATTGATCAATCTATCGATCATAATTTTTATTGTCAGTTTCCTATTGCTGGTGTACCATGAACTGAAATTCTTCTACCTAGCAAAACTCATGCGCGACGAAAAGAAGCTTAGGAAAAAGAAAAATTATGAAAAAGCACTGAATTGTTGTAATAAAGCATTATTAATATATCCTTATTTTGTAACCGGTTGGAATAATAAAGGCAATGTGTTAGTCAACATGGGCAAAAAGAAGGATGCAGTTGCATGCTATAAAAAAGCATTAGACATTAACCCAGATTATATCCCGGCTAGGAAAAACCTTAAACAAATTGAAGGGGCTTGAACAACTCATTGCGTCTTTATTTCTATTCTCACGTATTCTTTGAACTTTGGCGCAATCCTTAGTTATTATAGTATAGAAAACCATAAGAGTAAATTAGATAAATATCAAAACCCATTAACCATTAATAAACTTGATAGATAATTGTAAATGTTTTTATTCCAATTTCGATAAGGGGATTGTTGAATAGGATGGGAGTTTACATGGCAAGTATTATAGAACCAGATACTAAATTTACCCCTACCATCATGGGTGCTTTAGAACCACAAATTGATTGGGCGCGTAGAGTAGTGATACTTGGTCGCGACAGGCAAACTGTTAGAGAATTGGGTCTAAAGGGTACGATGGATTTAGGGGTAATCTGTGAGAATCAAAGCACTGGCGCTTCGTTATTCGGCTATAAAATATTATTCGATAATAAATTCCCACATATCATTTTCATATGTGGCAAGCGGGGAAGTGGTAAGAGTTATACTCTAGGGGTAATTGTTGAGGAACTTGGTAGAAGCAATTCCGGAATTGGGGCCGTGGTGGTTGACCCGTTGGGGACTTTTTGGACCATGAAAAATAAAAACGATTCTAAAAAGGCTAATAAAATTCTAGCTAATTACGGACTATTTCCGAAAAACTTCGACAATGTCCAAGTTTTGGCACCTATTGGCTTTTACGAAGACATGAAATCTTCAGTGGATAATGCATTCAGTATTTCAATCAGTGACCTAACGGTGGATGATTGGTGTCTTGTTTTTGATATAAATCGATTTAAAACTCAAGGGCTATTAATAGGAGATGTCTTGGATAAAATAAACAATGGTTACGATGCGAAGATAGGAGATATAACCAAAAAGATTCCATCCAAGAGAAAAGGATATACCATTGGCGATATTATATTCTGTATCCAAAACGATGTTAGTATTAATTCAACGCATGAGGGCTATGCACTATCAACTAGGCGCAGTGTGATTGCACGTTTTAGGTCAGCGGCGAAGTGGGGGATTTTCTCGGTTTCGGGAACACCGATAGATCAAATCAGCATCAGAAATAAAATTACAATTTTGGATGTCAGCCATTCCAAGCTCGGTTCTTCACGACGTGCATTGATCGTTGGGATAATCGCCAGAAAGATCCTAGAAGCGCGTATTGATAGCTCACGAAAAGAAGAAGCTTCGAGTATGGGTTTAAATGTTGTAGGTCAAGAACTGATACCAGTAACTTGGTTGATCATTGATGAGGCTCACTTATTATTACCAAGCTCAGGAAAAACACCGGCTACAGAGTCCTTAATAGAATATGCAAAATTAGGTCGTAAACCTGGGTGTGGGTTAGTATTCGCGACCCAGCGGCCATCGGCAACAAATGATGAAATATTATCCCAAGTGGATACGATCATGGGTCATAATCTCGCATTAGAGGATGATATTACAGCCTTACGCCGGCGTATACCTGCAAAAATGCCAAGCGAATTCAACACTTCTGACTTTATTCGAGGTATTCCGGTCGGGATATGTTTATTAGCCGAGCAAAAGACTCAAAAACGAACCATGCTCGTTCAAATTAGGCCGCGTTTGACGCATCATAGCGGTAAGGCGGCGGTACCAAAAACGGATGTGGAACTTGAATCAAAAATTAAACCGATGGATAAAGAAAGCGAAATCGCATTAGAAAAATCACAAGAACCAGTAATGAAACCCGAGCTAATCCTAGACACCGCGGTGCAAGATGAAATTTTACAACCAACGATTGACATCTCGCCATTTTCCACGGCGTCAGAGCCCAGTGGTGAAGGAACAACCAAGGATGAACCTGGTGATATGAAAGCTGGTAAAGAGCCCACGCCTGAAACGAGATTGGCTCGGGAATATGATTTGGATATGGAATCGGGTGGAGCCTACATTATTTCAAGTAAAGAAACGGATTTTCCGTTGAAGATTTTCAAAAAAGTATCACAGAAAAATCCCGGTCATGGTTTGAGCATAACACGTACACATCCAAATAAATTGGACAGCACTATCATTACAGAAGATGTGAATACGATCTGG
>CBFDAW010000588.1:0-2767 GCA_965602865.1 uncultured Thermoplasmata archaeon | reverse complement strand
TATATCCTCCCAGTTTGCACCGGTAATATTACATCTATAAAAAATATCAGCATCTTGACCGCATCCATTTGTATTATTTAAATCATACCACACAACATAAATTTTACCGATTTCAATAGCAATCTTTGCATGTGAAGACCATTCTGTATTTGAATCACTTCCATATATTGGTTCTGATATTACCTGAATTGTTTCCCAGCTATTGCCAGTTAAATTACATCTGTAGAATATATCATAATCTGTGTCTGATCCATCGGTGTCATTATTATCAAACCAGACCACATAGATTTTTCCGTTTTCTACGGCAATAGATGGCCAAATAGAACTCTGGTCATTTAAATTAGTTCCATGTATTGGTTCTGAGACGACTTGTATATTTTCCCAGCTAATACCAGTAATATTACATCTGAAAAAAACATCTGTATCTATACCTGCATTATTCGTATCATTTGAGTCGTACCAGATTATATATATTCTATCGTTCTCCACCGCTATTGCCGGAGCTCCAGATCCTTCAACATTTAGATTTTTACCAATAATAGGTTCAGATATAACCTGTATTGGTTCCCAGTTTAAACCTGTAAGATTACATCTATAAAAAATATCATTATCTATACCTGCACCACTAACATTTGTATCGTCGCCCCAGCAAATGTAGGTTTTACCATTCTCAACTGCAATTTTTGAAAATGCGGATGTGCCTGTATTAAAATCTTGACCTTGAACAGGTTCTGAAATTACCTGAATATCTTCCCAACCGGAACCCGTAAGATTGCATCTATAAAAAATATCAAAATCTGTACCTGCATCATTTGTTTCATTATTATCTTTCCAGACTACATGAATTTTACCGTTCTTAACTGTAATATCAGGATTTAAGGAATCACCAGTATTAAAATCCTGACCTGGGATAGGTTCAGAAATTACCTGAATCTTAGACCATTGACTTCCATTGAAATGTCTATAAAAAATATCAAAATCCCCACCAGCACCGTTATAATCAGTCATATCTCCCCAAACTATATATATATTATTATCTTCAACTGCAATTTTTGGAGCATGAGAATCATTAATATTATTATTTTCACCCACAACAGGCTCTGAAATTATTTCTATTTCTTCCCAATTGAAAGTTTCATCGCTGAGGCGATTATTAAATAAAGTGTTTGAAGTGATAAACGGTTCGTTATCGAGATTTTCACCTTTTATATCTAAATAATAATTACCGATAATTATATTTAAAGATAGAATGGTTAAAATAATTAAAATTTGTAATTTCATTTAAATCCCGATTGAATAATTACTATTGGGTTATAATAATTTATTGGTACGGGCTTGCTTTATAATTTAAGCTTTTAGGTGCTATTTTCAAATATTTCTATTTCATTTTCCATGTAACTCAAATCCATTTTATCGATTTTTCCATTTTTAATTCTAATACTGGGTCATAAGAATTTTCTGAGTTGAAATATGCTCTGGTATGAACTTCATGATATGGTTTCGAATATTTTGTAATAAAAAAATTGTGCTATATCTTTTTTAGCGTAACAATTTTTTTATCAAAAAAAGAGAAAAGTGGATAGAACTAATGTCTATCCTTATTTTATACCTTATTATTATTCCCAATCACTTAAAGAAGCCCTCTTCCAGCTATCAGCACCCACTTTTACATAGATGTGACCACTATCCCACACGATCGTACCTATTTCTCCATTACCATCGGTTTTACTGGATGGTGTATAACTTGTTCTCAATCTTAATTGATTATAACCAGTAGCATCATAGATATCTACTTTTGCCGTTGGGCTTGTGGTTCCAAAAGCGACTTTACCGTCAAACCTGGAATTATCATAACTGTCAGCAACCCAAAGTGCATATTTGTTTGTGATAGTCCCTTCACCAGTTTTTTCTGGCGACCCCTCAATATATACTGTAGCAGTATTTAACACAGTATGACCTGAGGTTGAAATGCTGGGACTTTCAAAAATACTAAACCTTTGATTCACTATATCATCAGAAAGAGTTACCCAATTACCACCTACTTTAAAATCAATTTTCTCGGTCCCTGTAGTAACACTCGCATCTCTTTTGACACAAAGCGTTGCAGTTGGTGCACTAGTTCCGATGCCAATCTCATTGTCACTGGCATCTAAGAAAAATTGGTAGACATTATTATCACTTTCAATTCTGAAATCATAGTTACTACCACCCTCATTGAAGATTGCGGTACCTCGTACATCTAAATTAGCATTAGGGACATCCGTTCCGATACCGATTTTACCATCACTTCCCCTTATAAACATATAATCATTGAAGTTGATATCAACATCTCCACCATCACCAAGCTTAACGTAATCTTGTGTTCCTTCATAAGCATCTATTAACATTTCATTACCAGAATATAAACGAATACGATCGTCAGTGAAATAGATATTTGTATCTGTATCACTTCCTGATGAATGACTAATACTATTAACATCAATATCATTTGACAAGGCAACATCATTGGCATTTACAGTAATATCATCACCAGCACCAACTGCTAGAATTTTATTTGAAATAGTTAGACCACTTCCAGCAATACTATTTGCTAATGCCAAACCGGTTCCATCTACTTCTAAACCTGAAGATGATTTCAGATCAATTGCTACATCATTAGCATTTACTGTAATTCCATTCCCAGCACCAACCGCTAGAATTTTATTTGTGATAGTTAGACCACTTCCAGCAATACTATTTGCTAATGCCAAACCAGTTCCATCTACTT
>CBFDAW010000587.1:0-2773 GCA_965602865.1 uncultured Thermoplasmata archaeon | reverse complement strand
GATATAATAAATCTACAGAGAATTATTTGTATACTTATTTCTCAGACAGGCTCTTCACCGGATAAAATTATTATTTCAAAGTGTAAGAGAATATCTGGTCGTTTATTCCTCGGGATTTACTCCCTCTTTAAGGTAGATCCAATCGGTATTTTCAAAATATGATTTCAAATTGTTCGTTAATTCATCAACATTTTCAACCGTGTTTTGTGAGAACCGCTTAAGCAGCCCGGAATCGTCAGGGACGACGAACGTTAAATGGTACTGTTCACCTTTTGATAGAAGATATGCATTAATTTGCGAGCCGCCGGAAACCAAACCACCTTTGATTTCACACGCCAGTATCTCTTTGATTGGGATCTCAAAATAGTCCCTTATACCTTTTTTAGCATCAATGTTTTGTAAATTACCGCCTGAGCCCATTCGCATTGCGTATGATTGGGGAGCTACAGCGGTTGCCGAGGTTGCACTTATGCGTTGGATTACGCTTTCCAGATTCTTTATCCAAACAAATCTATGATTGGTAAGGTACATATCCCCCTTAGTTGGTTCAATTACATCCTCACCACCAAACATACCCCAAGTGCTTTTGATCTGTGGAATTAATTCTTTTTCATGAACTAATATTTCTTCGCCATCATTCAGTATCAATTCGCCATCTTCTTTATAGATCTTATTCACACCATCTTTATCTCCGGTATGCATCTATATCACCTATTCCTCAGAGATATTATTCCTGAGAATGTATATTATGCTAATAATAATTTACTATTTCTTAGTCTTAGATTTTTTCAATAATCCCTAAATCGGCATCAACCTTAAGTCTTTCACCACTCTTTACATTTAATCGTTTTAAATCAATTTGATCCAAACAGGGGATCCCCGCCAAGATTACACCAGTTGCTACGATGGTTTCTGTCTCCTCGTTCACGATCGCCAACGGGGCCACTCCATTTTTCTTCAAGCCGTAGATCACATATGATCCCACCGTTGAGCCTTTACCGCACGGGAACACCAGTATCTTATTAGTAACAGATTTACCCTCGAGTTCATGCCCGGAATCGATTACTATGCCCGACTTCGCATCTACACCACCGTAAAATCCGATCGGTTCTTGAGATACTATAGCTTCCCCCTCGACACAGCCCGGGCTGATGATTCGACCCTTCATATTTCATCCTCCATACTTCATCATCATGCTAACCAATTACAATCTTCATAACGCTTATAAACATTTACTAATCAAATTTTCAATATTATTAAAAACAACTTTCTGTTTACAAAATCCCGGTAAATAATTTGCCGCTTTCCCAGAGTTTACTCCCGTGACCTTATAACCCATTTGCTCAATTGGAGACACGACCATACAAGTATCGGCAACGACCTTGCCACCAGCATCCTCGATGATCTGGGTAAGACCCATCTCATCAGCCGTATGCTTGACCGCCCGTGAGGTGCACACCCAAAACGGCTTCTTCAAAGTCTTACCCTTAAGTAAACCTGCAACCTGCTCAAGCTCTGATAGTGAAGCATGCGGACAGCCAACGATTACGATGTCCGGTTCGGAACCAGTGGTCAGGTTTGAATATGTCTCCATAATAGAATCTTGGTCTATGTGTATCGTTTCCAAATCGGTAACGGGCATATTATTTGCCTCTGGCGTTAAATCCTTGATATAATACAGTGCCACCGCGCCGGAAGCTGCCATGGCTGCACCTAATGCCTTTAAGTGGTTTGTGTTCGCATAGGTTATCCCTGTAAAGAATGGAATCTTATTCTTTATTTGTTTACCCACACAGTAGCCCAGGGCACCAAAATCTGAAAAAGATTTCAAATTAATATTATCATCAACCTCGATCACAATATTCGGTTTACGATTCTCGTCAAGGTGAAGACCATAATTTGGTGTAACACCGCATAATGCTGCCGCTAGTGCTGACGGCCCGCCTTCACGATTGGTTCTTGCACCGATTACTGAATTGGCAAAAGAGACTGCCGATGATTCTGACCAGGCAATATGCTCTTTGAACCGCGGCAAATTGCCAGCTAAATACGGTGTACATGTTGCCGAGATTATAATTCCCATCTTTCGAAACGCATCCATGATCTCCAGTTGTTTCTCTGCAAATTCTTTTGGAAACCCGAGAGCAGACCAATTCTCAAGGTCCATGCCGGCGGGGTTCAGGAATGTTATTACTTTAACTTTGGCACCTTGTTTTGCAATATCTTCAAGAAATCCCAAGCCGGGCTCGCCGATTGATTTGTATGACACGCCTGCAACCTGTACCGAGCCAATGGGTATCATTTTGTCAGCACCGTAAATGTCACCAAGTCTAACCAGAAGTCGTAAGAATCGTTCGAGCACTGGCCCGTGCTCACCGGATAGTACCTTCTCTTCTTCGGCGGTCAAATACATTCTATCACTTCAAACATAGTTATTCACATTTATTCAAATACTCAGTCACATCAATCTCTATGGGCAGCTCTGGCTTTTTGAACTGAATGGGGTCGCGGTCACTGGGGATGGTTAGGTCAAACCCGATCTTTGTAGTCTCACGGGTTTCGAGATTGGATGATGGGTCCAAGGATGAGCCTTTTTGTTTTGGCAATATTACCAAGTCCCTATCACCTTGGAAGCGCGTCGCCATTGCCCACTCGATCTGGTTGGGGTCATGGATATCGATATCATCATCAACAATAAACACATGTTTCATGGATTTATGTCCTAAAAATGCGGCGTGGATAGCATTTTTCCCGTCCTCCGGCGTCTTTTTCC
>CBFDAW010000586.1:0-2789 GCA_965602865.1 uncultured Thermoplasmata archaeon | reverse complement strand
AAAAGCTGGCAACACTTGATGGCTCGGATGTAAATAATTTAGGTCTAATTTGGCATTAAGATTCAAATCTTCTAAAATCAATCAAAATAAAAATAATATAAATTAAATCAGGAACTAATTCAACGGAGGACCAAAATATGGCAGTTGACAATACCGGTATAATAAGCTCACCACAAAGTACGGTTGTACTTTTGAAATTTGAGAAAGATACCTTCCAAAATATATCCCCAAAGAAAATATTAGAACTACTGAGCAAACGAAAGATAAAAGATGGTGGAGAATCGCCAATGAGTGGTTTTTCAGAGCTTAGACATTCACGTATCGGAACCCGAGATGAAATTCTATTGGAATATCTAATTGAGACCCCGGTCCAGCAAAAGTCGGTGGAAATCCTACCTTCGGGCGAACTTAATTGGAGTTCGGAAATATTTTTTGTGCCAAAACTACTGGATGCGCATATTAGACCGTATTCAGGAATAATCGAACTCTATACTTCAGATAAACGCTTCGTTAATAGCTTAATATCAGACATCCGTGAGTGCATTCGGCCTATTGCTGAACTCTCAGTGGAAAAGGTCATATTCTCTGAAGAACTGCTGGAACATATACTTTCTAAGAACGAAGAATTGTTACGCGTAAAATTTGATCATCTGGATCATACTTATTTAAAAGAGATTATCCTGAAAGGAGAATTAATCGATGCCTCTGAGGAATACAAGCACTATCGCACACAAAAGAACGGAAAATACTGCGAGTTCCATATTAAATTCTTTACAAAAGAAGGAAACCAAATTTCATTAGTAGTAACGCGTTTCGGAACCCTACGGTTTTTTAAAACAAAATCAGAATTAACCTGGGAGACCATTGAAGAATTCATTGATGAGCTGGAACAATTTATATAATATTATTTTTTTATCTGAAATTTTTTATACTTAGAAGAATATCGGGTTTTTCCAGATTGGAACTAAAAATATCAATCAATCTCTATAAATTCAAGGTGATCGTAACATGTCTGAATTGGAAATGGGCAGGATCAAGCTTGGTGGTCTATTCGGACCTAGTGAAAAGGTAATTTTTGAGTATAAGTATGAGCACCCAACCGCGGATGGCGAGGTGAAATCCATCAATATGTTCAAATCAAAAGATGGTGAGCAGTTGGGGAAAATAGAATATTTGAAAAATGGAAATGCTATGAAACTGCAGGTGTTTAATATATTTAACTGGACCTCGACAAGATATGGTGAAGCATTAATGGCTAAGTTTATAAAGGTAGCCAATAAAGAAAAGGTTCATTCGATCGAACATGAAATGTACGATACTGATGATAAAACACATAATAAATTAACATTATTCAAAAATCACGGGTTTTTAGTAGAGAGTCGAGGAAATATCACGGGGTATAATCAATTTTATTTACGAAAAGAGATGTAATATATAAATAAAACAAAGATGATTCTCTATGAAGAATTGAGGTGTAATTATGATCCCTGGATTAGGTAGGGGTATGAACCCACATAAAATGAAGCGAATGATGAAACAGATGGGGATTAACATTGAGGAACTAGAAGATGTAGAAGAGATTATCATCCGCACCTCTGACAAAGAGTTTGTATTTGGTCAGGATGTGGCAGTAACTATTATGACCGCCCAGGGCCAAGATACCTTCCAGATCGTTGGAAAACCGAGTGTCAGAGGGCGCAGTGCGAAGGCACCGGCGGAGTCCGAAGAGATCGTAAAAAGTGAAACCGAAGCCGAAAAGGAAGTTACCATACCACAATCGGACATTGAACTTGTTTCCCAACAAACCGGTGTGAGTGAAGAGGAAGCAAAAGCTGCTTTGGAAGCATGTAATGGTAATCCCGCAGAAGCGATTCTAAAATTAATGGGAAATTAAAAAAATGCTTCGCAAAGATAGCGATTAATTACGCATTTTTTTATTAATATCTAAAATATAATTTAAAAAGTTGAAATAGAGTTTAAAAAATCGGATAGTGTCGAGGGTTTAAATTCTTTTTTCATATCCTTGGTCAATGAATCATAATAATTAATCTGGCGATTGATTTTATTAACCTCGCGGTTCTTACTCGCCACTTTCACGTCCTGAAGAATGACTAGGTTTTTCGCGAGTTCTTTTCTACGCTTTTCCCAAACTCCCAATTCCTTGATTGCAAGTAAGATTTTATCGCATTTTAATTCATATGGAATTTAGATCCCTCGGTTCAAAGTAGATTCAGCATATTATGTAATTGTAGGATTGATCGATAGATATAAAAGGTTTTACCATAAATATTAAATATAAGTTTTTTCCCAGTAATTTAATCCCTAAATTTGAAAAAGAATTTCCAATGCACCATCCGTGCATAAAAATAAAATATAATTAGTTATTTAGGATTAGAAATTAAAGATGTTTTAAAAACCCAGTAATCTAATCCGTTAAATAAATCCATGTACAGGCTCATAGCCTAGTTGGTTATGACGTCGCTGAGCCCTTTAAAAAAGGGCTTCACCCTAAAAAAGTGCCATGAATGGCACATGCACAACATCGGTGTGCACATAACCCTTGCCCATTCGGGCTCGGAAGGCTATGTATAAAGTATATGGGCCCGTGGTCTAGTTGGTTATGACGTCGCCTTCACACGGCGGAGGTCGCCGGTTCGAATCCGGCTGGGCCCACTCTACTTAATTAATAATTTTAATCGTGAGCCCAGCCTCATTTATGCTTATTGTTCGAACTGCGAAAATAATCTCATCTTCATTTTTAATTGGGATCGATTATTATCTCGAGCTAA
>CBFDAW010000585.1:0-2789 GCA_965602865.1 uncultured Thermoplasmata archaeon | reverse complement strand
TATTTAAGATGAAAAAAATATTAATTTGCTTATTAACCCTTGTTTCTTTTATGGCACTTGGTGGCACAGAAAAAAAGGTTGTTTATATGATACCTGTCATTGGAGAAATAGATGAGAAAATGCAAGCTTATTTTAATGAGAGCATGAACTCAACCAATGTAGCAATGGCACTTAAAATTACACCGTCTATGAATTATACACTCTCTTGGAGAGATAATAACATAATACTGAAGCTAGTTTTTCAAGATAATCTGAGCTATGATACGACATATATTTTTACCATTAGCGTCGATGCAACTGACTTCGCGGGTAATGCACTTATTAAACCGTTTATCTTAACATTCAAAACACAAGTACCACCGGCTAAGGTAAAGGATAGCGATGGGGATAATATGCCGGATTGGTGGGAGGAGGATAATAATCTCGATCCTAATGATCCGAATGATGCGTATCTTGATGATGATAATGATGATTTGACCAATTATGAGGAATACCTAAACCAAACCTCAGCCTTTGATAACGATACAGATAACGACGGAATGCTGGATGGCTGGGAGGTTAAATATGGTCTGGATCCATTATCAGACGATGCGAACTACGATTTTGATAGTGATAGCTACAGCAATCTGGAAGAGTATTTGGGTAACAGTGATCCCGTAAACGCGGATAGTATCCCCAAGAGTGAAGATATAGAAGATCAGGAAGATTATATGTTTATGTTAATTGCGATTATTATACTTATCATTATTATAATTATATTACTAATGATTTTAATAAAGAGATTTAAAAGATCCGCTGTGGAAGAAGCGGAGCTCGAGGAAGAGGGTGAAGAAAAAGAAGAGGAAGAGTAAGAATTTTCTATTTCATCCGACACTCTCGAACCCGCACTCGAATGCTTTTTGATTGATCTTTACATATTGCGGTAGCGAAGTCCTCGAAATCGCTTTCCGAAGCTTCGATTTATCAATAGTTAACCCCCCGGAGCCGCTCGCCGCACCTAACAGTACCATATTCATGGTGATTTGCGACCCCAGCTCATCGGCGACTTTCGCGGCATCCACCAGCACGAGATGACCATTCGAAAACTGACCCTTGAGGAATTTTAATAATTCATTCTTCTTTGGGTAATTACCCTTTGTAATAAACGGCGGTATCATCTGCGGATTCAGAATCAAGGTAGCATCATCCTTGAGCACTGGCACCTGGCGCACCGTCTCGATCACCTCGAAACCGATCAATATATCACCGGTACCTTTGGGGATCACAGGCGTATAAATCTCATCACCGAACCGAATATAACTCGCCACCGACCCGCCACGGCGTGCCATCCCATGCTCCTCCAAGCAATGCACCTTATATCCCAGGTCCATCGCAGCACGCGAGATCACCCTGTTCAAATAGATAATCCCCTGCCCGCCAACACCGGCGAGGACTGCTTGAAATGTTTCTTTATTTTTGGTCATTTTCATCATCTTTAATTACATTTATCATTCTTCATTCAATACAAATCGCGCCATATTTACACACATTCTCATCCACGCACATCCCACAGCCATTGCATAAACTTGGGTTGATCTCTACTTTATCATCTTCCATATACATTGCCGGGCAGCCGAACTGGGTCAGGCATAGCTGGCAGTTCTTGCATTTCGTACGGTCGATCTTTGCCTTGGGTAGTTTCTCGCCACGCTTGAATCTATCCCGTAGCTCCAGCATCCGGCATTTATGGCGTGCGATCACCACGGCGGGTCCCGGGAAGAGCACCGAGTGTTCGATGGCTTCGATAGTCTTGGTAATATCGTACGGGTCTACTATATCCATGGACTCTATTCCACACGCGCCCACGATATCCTCGAGCTTGATACGTTTCGTGGTTTCACCACTGGCTTGAACACCAGTACCCGGGTGCGGCTGGTAACCGGTCATGGCGGTGGTGCTGTTATCGAGAATGATGACCGTTATATTTGCCTTATTGAATACCGAGTTCAATAACGGTGGGATCCCGGCATGGAAGAATGTGGAGTCGCCGATGGTACATATGATCGGGTCGTAGATGGCGTGCGCAAACCCGTTGGCCACGCCGATACTCGCACCCATGCACAGGTGTGTATCCACAGCGTTCAACGGTGGCTGGTAACCAAGGGTATAACAACCGATATCCGACGGCATCACGATCTGTTTGATTTTCTTTTTCTGTTCTTTTTTCAGCTTACGCTCTACTTTCTTCATTGCGAAGAATACGCCGCGGTGCATGCACCCTGCACATAACACCGGCGGTCTGGGCGGAACCAGTGCCTGTACCTTGTCGAATCTCTTCTCCATCGATTTTTTATTCCACGGACTTTTTTTACCCATGAATTGGGAAATACCTTCAACCAGTAACTCGATAGAATATTCACCGGCGGTTGGTAAATATTTCTTACCGTGTATGGGTATAGTTATTCCATGTTCATGTGCGTAACTTTTAACCTGGCGCTCGACAATCGGCTCAACTTCTTCGGTGATTAATACACGCTCACTGTGAACGAATAATTCATCCAGTAATTTATACGGTAACGGATACGAAAGACCCAGTTTGAGTAGTTGGATCTTGTTCTGTAACTTTAAAACCCCCAGAGCTTCTTTCGTGTATGCATATGATATCCCGGCGGTTATTATCCCGGTCTTCGCTTCCAAGTTACCCTCAAGCCAGTTAAAATTAAGTTTATCCATTTGTCTGGTTACATTATCCATTCTCGCAATCATTCTCAAACGCATCTTGCGTGCGTTCATGGGTAAGTTAACCCAGT
>CBFDAW010000584.1:0-2792 GCA_965602865.1 uncultured Thermoplasmata archaeon | reverse complement strand
AATCCCATGCATACTCGATCCTTTAGTATTTATAGAATTATTTGAAAGTAAATTATTATTCGCGATGTAATGTAAATAAATACCATAACCACTTTGTTCCGAGGTATTAACGGTGTTCCCAATTATATTATTACCACTTGCTTTCCATCGTAATCGTATACCATGGCTATTCGGTCCTTCGACGTTTATATTGTTATCTATCATATTGTTATAATTAGCATTACGATAAAAATAAATACCATGGCCGTATGCTCCAGTGGTGTTTATATAATTACCCATTATTTTACAATACTCAGCTAAATTAACTATGAAAATACCATACCCTCCGCCAATAGTTGTTATGTGATTCTTTATAATTACACCGCCCCCCATCTTATCATAAATGCCATCACCTCTTTCACCAAATGTAATTATTGTATTTCCGGTTAGATTGTTACCAGGACCAGCTTTATGAATACCATAACCTCGCTCACCATATGTTTTTATGGAATTATTTATAAAATAATTTGAAAATTCACCACACCTAATACCATACCCATTTTGACCAAATGTAGAAATATTATTGTTAATAAATTTATTATTTTTCGAATTTTCACCTTGAGAAATACCGTACCCAATCTCGCCATAAGTAGTTATGATATTGCCCTTAAAATTGTTATAGGAAGGACCAAAAAGTTGATTTATATCACCCACTAATATTATTCCACATCCATATTCTCCTATGGTTTTTATTTTATTGTCCATAATATCATTATTATTCGAAGCACCATATAGATGAATTCCAATGTTATTATCACCTGTTGTATTTATAGTATTATAAATCAGATTGTTATTTGAAGATTCATATTGACTAATGCCGTAACCAGAAGTGTTGATTGTGTTGTTCGTAAGATTGTTATTCAAAGATTGTAATAAATAAATACCAAACACACCGGATCTTGTGGTTTTAATGTTATTGTTCGTTAAATTGTTATTGTTGGAATAATAGAGATTGATTCCGTAGAAGCTGAATGTATTATTTATTACCTCTGAGTTTTCGGAAAATGCCATAAGGACACCTGCGTTGGTGAAGTTCCGGTTGGAAACACTCATATTTGTGCAATTAGCGATTATCACCTCACCCGCATCAGTAGGTACACTTACTCCATTAGTGTCACGGTAATAATAGACCGGCTTGGTGTTAACTATGTTTAATGTGTCAATAGTATAGGTGTTCCAATGGTCAATTGAATTCCCAGAGATATCTATGCCACTCCGAGTCAAATTGTTTTCGGATAAATTCGTAAATTTTGTATTATAGAGGTAGATGCTATCTTTAGAAGCGTTTATAATATTGCCTGTTAGATTGTTATTAATTGAATCTTTTAGTTGAATGCCCCCTCCATAATGTGTTTTTATGATATTGTATGTTAAATTAATATTTGAACACCACCTAATATACATGCCGTTCCCACTCTGTCCGGATGTATTGATAGTATTCTCGGTTAGATTGTTATTATTCGAATTTAGAATTAGCAAAATTCCATTCCCATACTGTCTCGAGGTATTGATAATGTTATTTATTAGATTGTTATATGAAGACTCATATAGATATATCCCATATCCAAAGCGGTTAGAGGTATTTATTGTGTTATTTTTTACAATATTATTCAATGATTGATATAACAAAATACCGTAACCTTGATTTCCTGTGGTTGAAATATTATTATGTGTAATGTTCGAATTTGATGAACTAGAATTCAAATATATTCCAAAAGTATAATTTCCTGAAACAATTATATTGAACCCAGTAATGTTCACATTAGGTGCTGTTACATTAATTCCAGCTGCAAAATTGTTGAGATAATTTGTTCCTTCATAATAATGTATGATCTTGCAATTCGTTGTACTATTGCCAATAAGCTTAATATTTGATTTATTAATGGTTACGGACTCATAATACGTTCCATTTGCTACAATGATCGTGTCACCAGGGGTTGCATTATCGATTGCTGCCTGGATGGATGTATAGTCACCACCGCCTTGGCTATCTACATAAATTATTGCCGCTTGCACACCTGTTTCATTTATCCCAATGTCAAATATAAAAAAATTAATAAATCCCAAAGTAATGATTATAAAAAGCAAATAAGTTGATGCCAGAGCATTTTTGACCTTGCTCCATTTCACTGAATCACAAATTCTTTCAAAGAATTGTATATATAAATACTTTATAAGACAAATATCGAATAAATGTAAATTCGAAACGATTTTATGAATAGTTAATATTTCTTTAAATTAACAAAGATATGATCAAGACAATTCTCCACCCCATGAACGCAGTGAATAACCTTTTGCATACAGACAATTCTCCACCTATGAACATAGTAAGTAAAATTTTATCCTTCATACCCTGCTTACAATAATTTTCTTCTAGCTTAAAAAAACTAGACCATTCTCCCCCGTAAAAGCGTGCCGAGTAGGTGGGGGATGGCGCCAGCGCAGGCACAAGACGGTGTGGTGGAGGATGAAGGAAAGAAAATTAATCGGAGGCCATAATCCTCCGTGGATGCCCCACTTTTGGCGTCTAGCCTAGTTTAATAGTGACGACAAAAGTTGTGACTTTGTTGAACATTAATATTCTCGGAGATATATGATAGCGAGAAATATAATCGTGGACATGTCACAATTCGGCTGAGAATGGGGTGGCAAAAGCTTTATGTCAAAAAACAATATAGCTTTTAGGGTCGGGGCTTTGGCAAAGACCGGTTTTTATTAACTATGGGCGTTTTTATCAAAGAATATTAATAGTA
>CBFDAW010000583.1:0-2793 GCA_965602865.1 uncultured Thermoplasmata archaeon | reverse complement strand
AGTTACAATTTCAAATATCCTATTCTAATATTTCATTAATTACTAGTAATACACTCGATAATAATTAATAGTAAAGATTTATTTTACTATATCTAATTTTTAATTGTCATAATTTAACCTCAAGAAAATATTAGGAGTTTTGATTGGGTTGGCTAAAGTATCTAAGAAATCAAGCAATAAAAAAAGAAAAGTAAGCCGGTGTTCGGTGACCAAGAATAATGGTAGTAAATTAGATTGTTTATTCTCACCCAGGTCTGTTGCAGTAATTGGTACTTCGCGTTCGAAAGGGTCAATTGGAAGAGAGATTCTACATAACCTGGTTTATTATGGATTCCAAGGACCAGTTTATCCGGTTAACCCTAAAGCAGATTTTATACACAGCATGAAAGCTTATCCAAGTGTCACGGCGATTCCCGAACCTGTGGACTTAGCTATTATTGTGGTTCCTAAAAAATATGTTTTTGAAACGGTTTTAGAGTGCGGTGAGAAAGGCGTACGCGGAATCGTAATAATATCAGCAGGGTTTAAGGAAATTGGTGAAAAAGGACAGCAATTGGAGAAGAAGCTATTGAAACTTGTAAAATCGTATGGTATGCGGATGGTTGGACCAAATTGCATGGGGATAATAAATGCAGACCCGAAGATTAAAATGGATGCTACTTTTGCCCCGGTGCGCCCGATACGCGGTAGAGTGGGGTTTCTGTCACAAAGCGGTGCATTGGGGAATATCATTCTAGAATATGCTAAAGAATTAAACATAGGTTTTTCCAAATTCGTCAGTTTGGGTAATAAAGCAGATGTTTCTGGTAATGACATTTTAGAAGACCTAGAACAGGATGAGAATACTGATATAATCTTAATGTACCTCGAAAGTTTTGGCAACCCGCGCAAGTTTACAAAAATCGCTCGACGGTTGTCAAAGCGTAAACCGATCATAGCGGTTAAAGCTGGCCGTACACTTGCCGGCGCTCGTGCGGCGTCGTCGCATACCGGTGCATTAGCGGGCTTGGATGTTGCTGTGGATGCATTATTCGAGCAATGCGGTGTTCTACGGGCTACTTCGATCGAAGAATTATTTGATTTCGCTTTGGCATTTGCAAATCAACCATTACCCGCCGGCAACCGTATAGCAATTCTCTCGAATGCCGGTGGGCCGGCAATAATAGCTACCGATGCATGTGTATCCCTCGGCATGGAAATTAGCACTTTTCAACCAAAAACTTCTAGAAAATTACGTAGAAATTTACCGGAGGAAGCCAGTATTAATAACCCTGTTGATATACTTGGTGATGGTGGCCCAGAGAGATATAAAATGGCTCTTGAGACCATAATAACCGATCCTAATGTAGATGCCGTGATTACAATCTTTGTTCCGCCGCTGGTCACGAACCCCCTGGATATCGCCAAGGCAATTACAGAAATAAGCAGTAAATATTCAAAACCAGTCCTGGGTTGTTTTATGGGTCGCGAAGATATTTTAGCGGGCGTTGAAGAACTAGAAAAATACAACGTCCCTGCGTATATTTTCCCCGAATCCGCTGCAAAGGCGCTGGCGGCAATGTATAAACACAACCTCTGGAGAAAAAAAGAATTTGGGAAAATTAAAAAATATAAAACAGATACTACTATTGTTGCACGAATTTTCGAAAATGTTAGGCTCTGTAACCGCACCCAGCTTACGGGATACGAAGTCGAACGTACGCTAACCGCCTATGGTTTCCCATATCCCAAAACCGCTATAGCAACCACGATAGACGATACAATTAAAATTGCCCATAAAATAGGTTACCCCGTGGTACTTAAAATTGCGTCGTCGAAGATATTACACAAATCTGACATCGGCGGTGTAATTATTGATATTAGAACCGACGCCGAGTTAAAGGACGGTTTCAATAAAATCAAAACTACACTTAAAAAACATCATAAAGAGAAAGATATCGACGGCATCCAGGTACAAGAATTAATCAAAGGTGGCAAAGAGACCATATTGGGTGTGACCAATGACCCTAATTTTGGACCACTCATCATGTTCGGACTAGGTGGGATTTATGTTGAGGTTTTAAAGGATGTGAGCTTTCGAATTCATCCGTTAACTGACCTAGATGCGAAAGAGATGATTCATGGTATCCAAGGATATCCATTATTAGCAGGTGTACGCGGCGAAGAACCGGTTGATACCGATCTTATTGAAGAATATCTAATGAGATTATCGCAATTAATCAGCGATTTCCCGGAAATCGAACAGATCGATATCAATCCATTATTGGTATTTCGAAAGGGTAAGCTGTGTAAAGTTGTGGACGCTAAAATTATTCTTAAAAAATGAAAAATTTTCTATATTTGGGATTTTATTCACCCTTCCCATTTAAAATGTTCATACCCACGGTTCTCAAGCGGTTGTTTGTTTCCCTCTTTGATTAAATTCAACTCTTGATTTTCTGTTACAATCCCGATCTGGGTTAACTTGGACCCTGATGCTCTTACGGCTTCCTTCGCCTCTTCCCAGCTATCACTTTTTACGGTGACCAGTAATTCGTAATCACCACCAAAATAGATAGTTAGGTCCTCTACAGGTAGTGAAAGTTTTTCCGCAAGTTCGGATGCTTCAGGGGCCATTGGCACATCATCGAAAAATAGATCAAAACCTATTTGATTGAGTTCGGCTAATTGGAATAATGAATTTGCCAAGCCATCTGAGATATCCATACAACTGGTTACTACTTTTGTTTTTGCCAGCGCGAGACCCTCTGCCATTTTGGGTTTGGGTTCGAACAAACCAATAAAGACTGCTCG
>CBFDAW010000582.1:0-2793 GCA_965602865.1 uncultured Thermoplasmata archaeon | reverse complement strand
GGCAAGGAAGGTGCAGTAATTATTTGAAGAACATGTCGAAACGAGCCAATCTTGCCTTCATTCGCGAACACATTAAAATTACTACCAATCCTATAATCCTCCGCGGCATGCGAGGGGGTCAAAGTAGAAGTAAATTGATCCTGGGAAATAATGGCTCATGCACAATTGCCTTAAACCCACATTTAGCATTACCGTCTATTCATTGGAACTTAGTAGAGCCAGAAGCTAATATGGTTAATAATATTTATAATCTAAAACGCGTAGTAATCACTCCAAAGCAGACCAAAGAGATTCCTATCAATATCGCATTTCCAAGATCGCTATCTTTCCCCAATTACTCTGCAATTCTAAGACTGAACGCAAAACCCATCAAACTAATACCAGAGATCGATTAATAAGAATCTAGTTTTTTATACAGAAGTCATTTTAAGATAAAAAAAATATAATTCGGGAATGTTATTCAAAGATTGGTCCCAGCACTGCGAGCCCATCCTCACCGATTTCGATCAGGTGCTTTTTCCTGCTGTGGGAGACCGCTTTCATTTTCACAATTTGCATGAATAAAATAACGTCATGCGGGTTCTCGATGGACCCAAACTCAATTATCCCATCACTTATAAATCCTTCACCGCCGTTGGATTTTGCAATATCCCAGCCCCGAGGTGTTTCAAGAATAAGTAAAGAAATCAAATTATAACTCCGTAACAATTTGAAGAAATAAAACATCTGGCTGCGCAGGTTATTGTTACCAATCAAGGTTCGTAATGCTCCTAATGAATCCAATGCGAAGCATGTGAACCGATCACCCTCTTTATTTTTAAAGAACTTCAAAACTCCTTCAATCATGACCATAAAGTCTGGCGGGTCTTCTGGGTTTTCTTGGGATTCAAAACGAGTTCTGATATCGCTATAATCGGAAATTATTAGATTCTCGGGAATTTCTATCTTCAAGGACCGCATATTACGTAAATGACTCTCAGTGGTTTCTTCTAGGGTCATATAGATGCCGAATTCGTTTGTTTTTGATAGATATTTGGAGAATATATTATAAGTAAACCCAGATTTCAGACACCCGGGTGGACCAGTGATCAAGACTACTGAGCCTTTGTAGATATCATTATCGAATACATTTCGAAGTCCTTCGATGGTATCACGAAACACTTTTGTCACCTGCTGTAATACCCGTACTATCTCATCAATCCTCTCTTCGTATGTTAAATTTTTGCTCGCGAGATATTAATTCGATTATTGAATTGATTTACAAATATATATTATTATTTGATATTTAGTAATTTTCATAATAAAATTTTATTGTGTAAGTTAATATCAGAGACTAATAATAATGTATCATTCAAATTTTGGTAGATTTCCAAAAATACGCATGTTTTGTTTGATATCCACCATCGGTTTCAAGATCAACTCGTATTGCAAAAGCCCGATTCAGGCTCATTAGTTCAAGAGGGAACCAAAACACCGTCCAACCATGCCCCGAACGGTTCTTTAGAACTTCGGCTAATGGGTATCTGAACTTAGTTATGAATTTTTTAACCTCTTCAAGATTATATGTATATGTTTTCACCTTTTCAGTGCTATCCAAAGGCGGTTTTGTTTTATTTTCATAGGCACAGGAAAAATACTTGAATTTTGGTTTACTAGTACTTAATAAACTATATTTACAATATTTTAACCTCATAACCCCGCAATCAAAATTCTTTCCCACTAAAAACCAATTGAAAAACCCCGCCGTAGGAAGTGCGTAAATTTTAAATTCATATGTGGAGTATGATATTTGGATATAGAGCTTTAAAATCAACTTTGCTAGGTAATAAAGTATTATCGTTACCGTGATAATAGTAATAAGTTGTAAAAAAATAGTATAATTAAACCTAACCACTCTGAGTTGAAATAAAAAGATGATTAGAAATATATTAATTCCCATAAAATACGGATTAATAGCACGTTCTAGATCCAGATGCAATTCGCGTTTTGAGAATGGCCAGAACACGGGGATACCAATAGTGGTAAGCACATCTAGACAAATATGGCTGAGACCGCTAATTATGCCAATTAAGCACAGAACGAAAAAATTAACATTAATAATCGGTGCAAGGATTGCCGCTAAAACCACCGTGACTATACAAATAAAAAAAATTGAATGGCTAATTCCACGATGACGAGCGATTGAATATCTCCAGCCAATTGGAAACCAAAGCACATCAAAATCAGGTATTACACCTAAAACGATGCCAAATACCATGGCATATTCATTATATTTTAATGTACCAATACCAAAATTAATAAGATAGGTAAAAAACATGTGCGTAAAAATATCCATTAAGCCACCATTGGTTTTAGTTATTTTTGTGTTTAATATTATTCATCAGACCATTATGCAAACAACGCACAAATTATCAATAAAGATTGATTCCCACGAGGGTTTAAGTTTTTTCAAATCGATATGGCTGATAGGTTAGTTAAATCTTGCGGTTTTAGTGATCACCCAGAACTTTATTTTTTATATATCTATTAGTTGCTATCTTTGGCTGTCATATACTTCGATGAGTTGATAGGCTGTATAATCGGACAGTTTCGATATTTTATTAATTAAAAACACTGGTGAGAGGGGGAGATCACTACGATATTAATATGGTAATAACCGTTAGTGAGACCGTTACAATTTATTTACGTAGGTAATCACTGGCGGTAGCCGGGGAAGTTCCAAACGAGCCCTCGAACAATTGATTTTTAATTGCCAGGTAAAATCCCAAATTCAAAACCCAAAACTTCATGAAA
>CBFDAW010000581.1:0-2810 GCA_965602865.1 uncultured Thermoplasmata archaeon | reverse complement strand
ATAGTCGGGATCCTTATACGCTTAATAAGTAACTGGGATAAACCTTCATCTGGAAATATGATCGATAATAATAACTGTAGTTCAAATGACTATTATGGTATTGCATTACATCAGACGACCCAGAATACCATTATAAATAATACCTGTTCAAATAATAAAGATGGAATTGTGATTAGAGACTCTACCTCAAACAATATCATTAACAACACTTGTAATCTTAACAATAATGATGGTATCTTTCTGGAAGAATCTGATCAAAATAAATTTAAACATAATAATTTCTCGAAAAATATGGATGGTATTTTATTATATTTAGATTCAGAATATAATACATTTATTGAAAATACTATTTTAAATAATTCCAATAGAGGCATTTCAATGGGTTCAAGTTCTAATAACAATCTTATTTACCATAATATTATCAGTTTTAATGCAATACAAGCTTCTGAGAGTGGAGTAAATAACTGGGATTATTCAGGAGAAGGCAATTATTGGTCGGATTATACTGGTGTGGATAATGGTGCAAATGGACGTTGGGCAGGAGACGGTATCGGTGATACGAACATACCACACCCGGAATCTGGATTCGATAATTACCCTTTCATTAAACCTTACGGTTGGCTTTTTCCCAGCAAACCAGTACTTTTGATTTCGAATAATATAGATCCCGACGGGAATTATACTATATCATGGTATAATGATCACCGGGCAGTAAATTATATACTGGAAGAAGATATTAATTATGCATTCACTTCTCCTAAAATATATAATACCGGATGGGTTCTGAAAAATAATTTTTTTGTTTTTGATTTAAGAAACAGATCTGAAAATACGTATTATTATAGATTAAAAGCATTTAATAATCATTCTCAAAGCGATTGGTCTGATATTTTGAATATAACAGTTAATCATCTACCAAATATTCCGCAAAACCTTCAAGTGTCAGTTATCCCGGAAGGAAATGCACTTCATATCTTCTGGGACCTAAATTGCAAAGATACAGTCCAATATGGTTTATATTACATGAATATATCAAACTGGAAAACCTTAAAAAATATCACGCATCCTAATAACACATTCGATCATACAGGGCTGAATGATGGTGAATTATATTCTTATAAAATTTGTGCTATTGATTCACTAAATCAAAGCTCAGGTTTTTCGGAGATTATCTCGGCTGTTCCAATGGATTCCATACCACCGTCTGCACCCACCGGGCTTAGTGCAAATGCCATATCATATAATGAAATAGAAATCTCCTGGGATAGTAATACCGAACCTGATATTGCGGGGTACTTGTTATATATGAACGACCCCGCTAATGGCTTAGTGGATAACTTCCAAGTAATCCAAACGATTTCTGATCAAAATACTTCATACATAGTCTCAGGATTAACTGAACAGGTAACTTACCAATTCAAGTTTAAAGCATTTGACGAGGTGCCAAATAATTCTTCCTTCTCCAATGTGGTATCAGCAACACCACCCGATGAAATGTACCCACTAGCACCTACCGGGCTGAAGATTTCAAATGCCACATATAATAGCCTTACGGTTACCTGGGAGTCAAATACTGAGCCGGATGTAATTGGTTATATTGTTTATAGAAGTTTGTTGTTAACAGGGTCATACGAGCCGATTTTCTCTGTGCCAATAAATCACACTCAGTATATCGATATTGCTCTCAAGGAGGCTACAATATATTATTACAAAATAAAAGCCATTGATGATGCTAATTTGACATCTCCATTTTCAAATGTTACATCCGGAAGAACTCTTTTAGATCCATATCCACCCGAGATTAATAATACAATAACAGATCTCGAAATTTTAGAAGACATTTATGATGATTATTCAATAAATCTTTATTATTTATTTAAAGATGTTAATAATGATCCGTTAAATTTCAGCTGTGAGAATCAAAAGAATATTACGATTACAATCTATCAAGAGAATGGAACCGTTATTTTACAACCAAAATTGAATTGGAACGGCGAGGAGACAGTGACATTTTATGCATCTGATGAGGTTTTTAATATATATTATAACATAACCATAACCGTCACATCGGTCAATGATCCACCCGGAGCTGTAAAAATTGTTAAACCAGAAAATGGTATTACAATAACCGAAGATGAGTCACTAAATTTTGAAGGAGTTTGTGATGACCCAGATTTATCTTATGGTGACGAATTGACTTTCAAATGGTTTTCAAGTATCGAGGGATTTATCGATGAAGGAAATACTCTGAAAGGGATAAGGCTAACCGTTGGCGAGCATCTGATTACTCTAGAAGTCTCGGATAACCTTGGTGAGGAGTCTATTGCTACTATTGATGTTACAATTTTGGAAAAGGCGGAGTCTAATAAATCTGATGATAATATAAAATTGATTGTGATTGGAATAAGCATAATTATTATTGTAATAATTTTAGTTGTAGTATTATTCATGATAATCAAAAAGAAAAAACCTGTTGGAAAGAAAAGGTCAATAAATAAAATAAATAAAATTCAAGAAGTAATTCAAAAACCAATTACTCAAATTCAGCAACAGGAGAAACTTATGGAAAATGATGATTCTTAATGTATATAATAGTCTGGTAAAACTAACTTATTTCGGTTCTGAGTTCCTATTTTGATGTTCACTCACTTCTTTATCTTACTCTTGAGGTTGAGCATTATCAGTTTTCGTAGGCTACCTGGCTTGATAGTAGAATATAGGTCAATATTATTACTCAGGTTTTGTCTATTTTTTCCGTGAATAAGGTCGTCTTCAGCTTTAAACTCTTATTTCGCACCCCTATTGAATGA
>CBFDAW010000580.1:0-2819 GCA_965602865.1 uncultured Thermoplasmata archaeon | reverse complement strand
ACCATCTTCATCCAGAATACCAAAGTTCTTCAAGTTGATCGAAGTGACATCTAAGCTTGTATCAAAATCTGCCACTATATTCGTTTGAGTATTTACTCCCGATACATTGTTCGCAGGTGATACCTCTACCGCCCAAGCTTCAAACAGTGTAAATTCAATAGTAGAAATCGATCCCGGTGAGATTGTGACATATTCCAATCTTGCGGTCTCATAATTACTCTTGGATGCTGAAATGTTTACTACACCAGCCACTAACTCAATATCGAATTTTCCAAATTTATCTGTGCTGGAGGTTATGGGTGTATCTTCCACAGATAATGTAATTTCCGACCACTCTTCGACCACCTCTGGGGCACCTACCGATGCTATTAGTTTGACCGATCCTTTTACGTACCCGGTCGGCTGTCGGTATAAAATAAAGTTCAAATGTTCTGTGCGGCCGCTAAATACCTCCACCTCAATGCACTCTTCATACCACCAGTAATTGTCCGAATCACTTATCACCACAGAATACTCATGTCCATTCGGCGGTGCCTCGACCTCAATTGAAAAATTGCCGTTTACCGAGGTGGTGGTTATATATTTCGGAGTGGGATTAAGGGGTTCATAGACTTTTATTATGATATTGGGGATATATTCATGATCATCAGCATCGAACACTAAACCGGTGATTGTACCGTTTTTCTTTCCACCCTTCAATTCGAAAGTTCTAGTGGCTGTGGCAATCTTTTTCATTGGTGATGAGGTATACAATGTCGCCGTTAGGTAAAATTTTGTATTATATGCGAAATCCCAATCCGAAAAAGTATGAGTTTCAAAATGTTCCACCGGTAGCCCAGTAGGGTTTGATTGCCCGGAATAATTCTCCCAAAATTCGTCAGAATTTTCATTACGAATAGATAAATTAAGCACATAAGGTGTTAGATCTTCCGTGCCAAGATTAGACACATTTACTATTACCTCAGTAATGTCCTCGATATAATACAATCCTTCTTTCGGATATAAAATTTCCAACCCCACATTCGTCCAATTCTTTACCTCGATCATTATAGAATAATTATTATTGAAACTTGACCCATTTTGTTCGATGGGGAAAGAGTCAATACTGATATTAATCCAAACTATCCCTTCCTTGAGACCGTGTGTGAAATCCCAGGGGGAAAAGATTGCATTATAACAGCTGCCCGGTGTTGACACATTTTGAGGACCCGAGATCGGTACCTGGATTAGCGGGGCGGTGTAAATGTTCGTTCCGGTGGGGTAAGAATTGACCCTCAGGGTTGTGGAAAATGGTACCGTGAGGTTCAGGTTACCAGTGTTTGTAATCTGGGCAATTACGGTAATTGGAATGCAAGAATATATTCCAGTATCAATAAGATTACTCAACCCTGTGATCCCTGCATCAGTGACATTTGTGATATGGATAGGCAGCGGTGGGGAATTATCATTCTCAGGTTTGCTGTCAGCAACCAGCGAGGTGGTGAGGTTCAGAAAATAATCGCCCGCCTTTGGCGGTTGCCATGGGTTGGTAAATGGAACCTCACACTCTTCGTTTGCAAAGACTGAGTTAGAATATAATTTTGAATCATTCCAGAGCTGCTGCATGGTGGATTGGGAAAATATCGAAGCTGAAACTGAAAATGATGTCGATAATTTGAAATTCCCAAAATTCTTGATTACTGCAGTCACATCATGCGTATGATTGGCAATAACCCCCAAAGATGGTCCTGTGCCTAAATAATAATCAACTGGTCCGATATCGTTTTTTACATCATTGATTATAAAACTTTGATTTTTGTACATGGGTCCAATAGTAATTCCGAAACTAGTTGCGGTCACTATTGCTTTTATGAAATAGTTGGTTCCGTCACCGACACCTGGCGTCCAATCAAATTTTAAATCATAGCTCTCCGAGATCTTTAATTTGGTTTTCGATTGATCCTCACCCGTTAAATCAATTACTGGGTCCCTGAGGATACAATAGGAAATATTTAAATTTGTAAGGACAATATTACCCGTATTCTCAATAGAAATTACCACCTGGTGTGTTTTATTGACATATTCGTTATAAATTTCTGTTGGTTCCCCGGACGCATGGGTAAGTCCGATGGTCTCTATTACTAACCCAGGCGACCACATCCGAGAATTTGCATTAACAGTTAGTGTTTGCGTAACTGGAGACGTCAATATTAAAAGCAATAGAATAGTCATTACCCAAACAAATATTCTCTGCCTCATATTATCCATTCGTTATCTCCTGGGGTGATGATAAAGGATAGTAATGAACCGATTAAAAGCTATCGGTGTAATTTGTTATAATATGTTATTGGAATTTCAACGATACCAATTGAATTCGTCTTTAAAATGAGAAACTTTAGAGCTTTGTATTTTTGTACTTTCAATGATCTCTCTATCTTAATATTAAACTCTTACAAAACGTTTCTATCATTAATGAAAACAAATTCTAAATACGAATTTCTAAATCCTAAACAAATTTCAAATCACAATGGTCAAAATTCCAAAATATATGATTTGTAAGAAAGAACCTTACATTTTGCTAGAAGAGTAAATGAGTATGTTAATAAACTTTCAAGAACAATATCAAATATAGAAAATGGTAAACAATTAGTGAGATCAGGGGGCTCTGTAGGCATAAGCGCTAACTTAAGTACTTTTTAAGATAAAAATGAAAAAAATTCTAAATCCGAAATTCTAAATCTTAAACAAATACTAATTCCTAAATTCCAAACTACAGTAAGAAAAACTAGTGCAGTGACCACTTAATTACGTTACATAATATTTCGATAATTTTTTATCTG
>CBFDAW010000579.1:0-2828 GCA_965602865.1 uncultured Thermoplasmata archaeon | reverse complement strand
GGTATAATCACACCATTTACTTTTACCGCAGCAAAACTCATATATTTAAATAGAGAATTCCATCAGTCTAATGACTGATGGTGGAAATGGAATTCTCTATTAAGCTCAGTGGACCCTAGGGACCCTAAAACTTTTCGAAAATTGAAATACCAATAATATATTATAAAGAATGTGATTTAAAATGACTAATAATATTGTATTCGATTTTGATGGCGTATTGATCGACTCAAAGAGAATGTATGTAGAATTAATTAGAAAATCATTATTGGAGTTTGGATTATCAATATCTTTCGAAGACATCAGTGATAAATTAATACCGTTAATAACTGGAACAATTGAACGGATATTACCTGTGGACACAAAAACTAGAGATATAATGTTGAACCAAATAGTAGAACGAGTAATCGAACTCACGTCATTAGAAGGATTGAATTATATTTCGTTATGCAATGATGCAGATAATACACTCGAGCACTTGAAAGGAAATAATTATAATCTATTTTTATTAAGCAACAGCCACTCAACATTCATTAATAAAGTACTGACTCATTATAACTTAAACCAATATTTTGATGAAATAATTACACTCGATTCCGGTTTTACATCTAAGGATGAGGCTCTGAATCATATACTAATAATGGAAAACATAGCTCCGGGAAATCTAGTATATGTTGGCGACACTCGCGCAGATGTGACGCTTGCAACAAATGTGGGGTGTAAGATAGTAATAATCCTAAATGAGATCTCATGGGATTTTCATAAAAGGCAAGAAATAATCGAATTGGGCCCGGATTTTATCATTGATAAAATGCATGATTTACTTCCACTCATGGAATCATTATGATTAGTGTTAGCTTACTAGTCGAAAGTCAATTGAATAAGTGGGAGAGATAATAATAATTGAGTTTATCGAAAAGTTTTTAAATCAATTAAAATTCTGTTCCAATTGATTTATATAAATAAAGGTTAAATTATTATATAATTAAATAGTTGTTGTATAATATGCATTTATGCGAGTCTAATGGGGTAACTTAAAAAAAAACCATCCTATTTATTTATATTAAACCACAAAAACAGGGGAAATAAAAATGACCCGAAAAAATGTTTATAGACAAATTTTATCGATTTTATCGATTATAATCCTTATCTGCTCAGGAATATTGATAATTATTCACTCGGATCAGCGACAAAATACTGTAAAGGCTGAGCGTACATGGACACAGACATCAGAGTCGGATTTCAATAATGGCACAATGAATAATTTAACGATCTTGGGTAACGAAGAAGAAGCAAAATTAGAAATAGAGCTATCAGATATAAAACAATGGATTGAAAAGAAACCATCAACTAAACCTAGTGCAAGGAATAATCACCAAATGGCGCCCATCTATGGAACTGAAAAAATATTACTTTTTGGCGGTCTTAATTTAAACGATACTTGGGTATATGATTTGAAAAATAACACCTGGACTAAAAAGAACCCGGAAAATAATGGTGATACACCTTCGTCTAGATATTATTTCGCATTGGCATCTATTTGGGGTGATGATAAGGTATTACTCTTTGGCGGCTATGGTTGGAGTGGAAGTTGGATTTTTTTAGATGATACTTGGGTATATGATTTAAGTCTCGACAAATGGGAGAAAAAGTACCCGTCGGGTATCGTACCATCTCCGAGAACTTATCACGCAATGGCAGATGTTTACGGTGATGATAAGGTTCTACTCTTTGGCGGAAGTCCCAGTTGGAATAATTACCTTGATGATACTTATGTCTATGATCTAGGTCTAAACTCATGGACTAAGATGAATCCACAAAGTAATGGTAATATCCCAAGTGCAAGAAATCAACTCGGCATGGCGGCTAATTACGGTCACGATAAAATGACGTTATTTGGCGGATATTCAAGTTCTGGTAATTTGGGTGATACTTGGGTGTATGATCTAAGCGATGATAAATGGACAGATAAGAACCCATTGGGCAACAAACCGGGGAATAGATATATGCACAATATGGCGTCTATTTATACTGCGGATAATGTGGTGCTTTTTGGTGGAAGGGTAAACTGGGCTTATAAAAATGATACGTGGACATACGATTTAAATAATAATAAATGGACGGAGAAAATTTCGGCGATTAGCCCAAGTCTTAGAATCTTAAGTGCAATGACGGGCGTTTATGGGACAGATAAAGCAGTGCTTTTTGGCGGGCAATATAGTGGTTATAAAGATGATACATGGATATATAAACATTTTTTAGATACCAGGAACGGTACTTACGTCTCCGGACAGTATGATGCCGGTTCGAATTCATCATTTCTGACGATAAGCTGGAATGCTAAAATCCACGAATATACTAATATTACTTTTCAAGTACGAACAGCGAATTCCCTGGCTAATTTAAATAACCAAGATTTTGTGGGTCCGGATGGCACAGCATCATCATATTACACAACATCACCATCCAGTATTTGGTCGGGACATACCGGTGACCGGTGGATACAGTATAAGGCTTATTTAAACATCAGTATTTATACGCATTCACCAACATTAAGAGATGTTTGGATAACCTATAATTGTTTACCAAAGACAATAGTGATAAGCCCGGTAAGCGGAAGCTTATTAACGAATAATAAACCGACTTTCAGATGGACTTTCGAGGACCTCGATTCTGACGGACAAAAGGCGTTTCAAGTTCTAATTGATGATAATATAACTTTCAGTGATGTTGATTTTAATAGTGGTGAACAAAGTTCAACAGAACAACATTGGGATTTCCCCACAGGTACGAACTATAACGAAATACCAGAAGGTCACTGGTATTGGAAG
>CBFDAW010000578.1:0-2837 GCA_965602865.1 uncultured Thermoplasmata archaeon | reverse complement strand
TTAAAGTGCTCTAATACTTTTTCACTATAACCTATCTGTGCCAATTTATTACCTCCTATTTTGATTTTGATAATGGTGAAAGTTTCCTTAATCTCTCAACGGTTTCTTTTATTGCATTTACTATCGTGGGCACCTGGTCAATAGTATTTGATCTACCAAGGGTTAACACCAAAGACCCATGAGCTTCTTCGTGTTTCAACCCTATCGCTAATAATACATGCGACGGCTCAAGTGTTTTCGATGAGCAAGCCGAACCGGTGGAAACTTGTATGTTATACATATCCAGGTTCAATAATATGCTCTCACCTTCGATATAGCTAAACCTGAAACTTGCATGTTGTGGTAGGCGTTTTGTTCGGTGACCCGTGAGATTGGAATCTTCGATCTTTAGAATCTCTTCGATCAATTTATCCCGAATCTCTCCCAGCCGTTGGCTCTCGAGTGCCATTTCTTTTTTTGCGATCCTTGCCGCTTCGCCCATGCCGGCGATCGCAAATAGATTCTCGGAACCTGATCTAAGCCCGCGCTCCTGGCCGCCGCCAAGAATTACTGGTTGGAGTTTTACGCCAGTTTTAACATATAATGCAGCGGCGCCCATCGGACCGTAAAGGTCGGTGGAAGATAATGTTAATAGATCAATGCCATCATTCTGTACATCAATAGGTATTCTCCCCGCCGCTGCGGTGGCATCAACATGCAAATGTAATCCTTTACCATGGACTATTTTGCTGATTTCTTTAATGGGTTCTATTGTTCCAATCTCATTATTTGCGTACATAATAGAAGTGACTGTCGTCTTTTCAGTTACTAGCCCTTCCAGAGTCTTTAGATCCACTAATCCTAAATTATCCACCGGGACTTTATTAAATGTAAACTCGAGTTTCTGAAGTTCTTTCATGGGATTTATGACCGAGATATGTTCAATAGCACTTGCCAGTACCTCTTTGCCTTTACCGATATTCCTTTGTGCTACGCCTCGGATCGCCAGATTATTTGCCTCGGTTGCCGAACCAGTGAATATGATAGATCTTTCATCTTCAGCATTGATTAATTCTGCAATCTTAACTCTAGCGTCTTCGATTGCGTGCTTTGCTTCTAAACCCGCGGAGTGGAGGGACGATGGATTGCCCAAAATCGTTGAACCTTCCAGGTATTTTTTCGTAAACTCAAGCACTCGCGGATCTATTGGCATTGACGATGCATGGTCGAGATAGATGCGTTCCATATTCAAATCACTATTCCTTTTTATTCTTAATTAAAACCACATAGTAGCCCCGGCATCTAGTGCAAGATCGTTCAAAGTTGCGGCTCCTACGATGTTCACACCGGGTATTAGTTCAACCTTTTCCAAACCCAGCATCTGTTTTGATGCTTCACAAACCAAGATCGGAATGCCCATATCTAGTGTCTTTTGTATCATCTCGGCAACCGACGGGAAAGTACCAAGTTGAATTTTTTCCGCCTCGCCAGGAAGTAATATCTTCAAACCCGTTCCCAAATAATATACCTTCGGGTTCAAGTCCATCATCTTAGCGGTTTGCGCCAGAACTAAGGGCGAATACTGTCGCTCAGGCGCGTCGTTAGTTTGAACATACAATATAAACTTCTCATCTTTCATCATCAAACCTCCTTTTACTTTGTAATCTAATTCCCGACCAATGCTGGGTTTTCCGTTATTTCATTTTTTTAATATAGAATATCAATATAGTTCCTTCCTTTTCAAATTTTAATATCTCGTGTCCTGTGCGTTTTGCCCAACTTTTAATATCAGATTCTGCCGCTGGATCATCGGCTTCAACGCGTAAGATTTGACCTGCCTCTAGTTTATCAATCTCCTCCTTAGTCTGGGCAATTGGCATAGGGCAAAATAATCCAACACAGTCGAGTTCCTCATCCGCCTCAATCTCCGAGGACATTTCCTAAACCTCCTCCTTTTTTCATACCTACTTTATTAATATCATTTTTTTAACACATTCGAGCCTTCTGGCGTAATTTGGTATTTTCCCTGTTCTTCTTTCAGATATCTAGCTTCCACAAGATCTCGTAGGCCGCTTCTGACTCTAAAAATCGGTAAGTTCGCCTCTGATGCAATGATTTCAGGAGTTTTTGGCTCCTTTGCGGCTTCAAGCATTTTACGCCCAGATTCCGTTGGTTTACCGTCGGGACTAACACAAGCCATGATATCACTCTTCTAGTTTCTTTTGGCAGAAGTACCAATCCTTACATTCATAGCCCTCTTTCACTCTCTCTTCCGCCGCTTCTTGGGTCGCCGGTGGCGGGACTATGACAGATTCGCCGGGGCGCCAATTAGCCGGTGTAGCTACATGATGCTTGTCGGTTGTCTGAAGACCATAGATTAGTCTTAATATCTCGTCCATGTTCCTGCCGGTGGTCAATGGATAGTAGATCATGGCTCTCATTGTCCCTTCGGGATCGATCACAAAGACGCACCTTGAGGTCTCTGTTTTACTCTCCCCGGGCATGACCATACCATATTTCATTGCAACATCTTTGTTTAGATCGGCGATCACAGGGAATGGTATTTTTTTACCGAGTTTTTCCTCGATGTTTCGGACCCAAGAAATATGAGAGTAGACACTGTCTATACTTAGGCCTAGTAGATTGACATTGCGTTTCTGCAGTTCATCATAGATGTCCGAGAACGCTATAAATTCCGTTGTGCACACTGGCGTGAAATCTGCCGGGTGGGAAAACAGAATTAGCCAACTGCCTTTGAAATCCGATAATTTCAGGTTTCCCTGCGTGGTTATCGCTTCAAATTCTGGCGCTTTTTCACCCAATCGGGGTAGTCTAACCATTTCTTCGTTCTTTTGTTC
>CBFDAW010000577.1:0-2839 GCA_965602865.1 uncultured Thermoplasmata archaeon | reverse complement strand
GATTCTGTGGCGTTTGATTATCGAACATGAAAGTGTTTCCCATGCTTGGGCTCTCGATATTTCCTGCATTATCGGTAGCGCGAGAACGGATAGTATATCGTGTATCCGAAGCCCATGGCACAGTAGTAGCATTATACGACCAAAGAACCGCTCCTGCAGCCGGTAACCATAATTCACTTGAATTCCAGCCGCCAACCGTCCAATATATATTATCATTAGTTTTTTTAATACAAATTTCTATGACATTAATATCAGACCCACCTGTATCTACGACACTACCGGAAATAGTATCCAAATTATTCAAATTTGCTTTGTTTAACGGACAATTGATCGTAGACGAGGGGGTACCCAGATCAATATTGAACAAATTCCCGGTACCTGGCTCCTCTACATTGGATAAATTATCCGTTGCCCGCGAAATAACTCGATATTGTGAGTTCGTATCCCATGGCACTGAACTTACATCATATGACCATTTTGTTGTCCCGGTTGATAATAACCAGGTCTCTAATGGACGCCAATCAGAACCGTACCAAAAATAATCATCGCCGAGCCTATTAATAGCAATTTCCACTTTATTAATTCCTGAGCCAGTTATAAAATCAAACGCAACACCAGAAATCGTATTTACATTATGATAAAACCGGTTAGTTATAGGTATGGTCGGGGCTGACGTCGGCGCGGTTGTATCAATGTTAAACTTAAATGGTGTACTAAATGATCCCCAATCATTATCCTCATCCATGGTCCGGACCTTCCAGTACCATTTACCATCCGCAATTTTAGTGTACCCGGTCCCTGTGGGGAATTGCCAGTACTGATCCGATGAAAGTTGTTTTTCACTATCATAATCCGTATTCTCAAACGTACTTTCATTATCAATGAGCACCTGGAATGCACTCTGGAAACCTAGGTCCTTATCATCGAATACCCAGCGGAAAATAGGTTTATTGTTTGTAATTGAACACTCATTAATAGGACTGTCTAAAATTGTATTAGGCAAACAATTGAATATTATCGTGACATCTTTTAAACTTGGTGTTTTTGAATAATTGGTAGTGGTTAGATAAACCTTATATTGCACCCACCGATTGCCATTATGCCCCGACCAAATCTGTTCTCCACCGGAATTAGTATAATAAGTAGAAGGAGTCCCATCGAAACCAACAAAATCTTTTATGCTCAAGTCCGACTCGGAAGCACCACTTCGGAGTTGGATTTTTATGTTCGTATTGGTTGGTGTAGTTGCATTCAAGCTTAAGGTTAGGTAAGATGAGTTCGCACCCGTATCAAAAGATGTAGAAATATAAGTCCCTGAGCTTGCATACTGTGTTAAATTATATGCCCAAGTTTCATTGTTAAGCGGATAGCCGCCAAAGAGTAATACTTCATCTGTTCCTATCATTGTTGCCATTTCGTGATTATATCTACTAGATGGTTTGATCATCGAAGTCATTTGATTCCAATTATCATCACTCAAATCATACACCCAAGTATCATTCTTCCGACCACCGGTGTATCCTCCAAAAAGCACTATTTTATCATTATTATGAACAGGTGCCATTTTGTGCATTCGTCTGGCTTTCGGTTTTATGGTAGGTGACTTTTTTGTCCAGTTATTCTCACTTAGGTCATATACCCAAGTATCATTAAAATAAGTACTATCACCACCATAACCCCCGAAGAGTACCACTTTGTCATCATTATAAATAAATGACAATTCATGTTGTGTTCTAGCACTTGGAATGTCACCCGAGATATTCAAGTATTTCCAAGTATTATCAGTTGAATTATATATCCACGTATCATTAAGCAAACCACTACTACCAGACCAATTTAACCCGCCAAAGAGTAAGACTAAATCCGTCCCATATATTGGACACATTGCATGCTCATCCCTCCAAGTTGGATGATTTATTGGAGATTTATCTATCCAAATATCTTCGCTTAGATCATAAACCCAAGTTCGATTCATTTCCTCCATAGAACTAAAATTATTTCCGCTAAATAATAACACTTTATCATCGCCGAAAATGGACGCCATCCCATGACGATATCTCGCATTTGGTCTAATTGATGGATCTTTTTTTGTCCACGTGTTATCGGTTGTATTATATGCCCAGGTATCATTGTTTAAAACATTAATATCTTGTCCACTAAATAGTACTATCTGATCGGTTCCATATACCGTTACCATAGCGTGCAGTTCTCTGGCACTTGGTTTGTTTTGTGGTAATTTTTTGACCCATATACCTTGGTTTAATCTTAACTCGGCACCTTCGCCATTACCCGCTATTGTTATATTATTCAAAACTCCATTTCCGAAATCTGAATCAGAAGTCAGTGTCCAAGTCGACATAGCTCTCGCATTATCTGACATCGGTGTGGAGGGCAGAATCAATATAACTCCTGAACATACAAGAAATACGATGACAAGTATCGAACACACTCTCTGGTTCACTTTTTCTTTAGCCATTCCAGATCACCCATTCTTACAAAATATTGGCGATTCTTCTTTAAAGCATTATACTTTTTTGATTTTTTTATCCAGCCTATCCTCCGGATCTTCCAGGCTCATACCACACACCGGGCAAGATTTCACACGGTCCGCACAGACATCATGAAAATGTTTACCGCAACCGCATGTGATGGTTTTAAGTCCTGTCTTTATATAACCCAGACAAATATTGCACTTTACTGTTTTATCAATTAGATGTAATATTGGTTTACCACGTTTATGTTCTTTTATATCCGCGCCTTCTGGTTTGAGTACTTTTGCTTTTTGTGTGTGCGGAACAAACGGTGTTGGTAAAATCCTTTTGATTTTTAGCTGTTGGGG
>CBFDAW010000576.1:0-2842 GCA_965602865.1 uncultured Thermoplasmata archaeon | reverse complement strand
AATCGCTGAGCTCCAAACCTAGATACTAACTCAGCCGATAGACAGGTTGAATTATTAAATCACCTTTTTTTGTTTTTGTACACTAAAATGCATATAATATAATTAAATTATTAGGAAAAATTTGAGACATTGGGAAATATTAAAAACTGATCTATAGCATTCCTAGATCTAACTTTTCGCACTGAAATATGGAAGTTTCATAATATTATATTTTCGGTTCTTATATGTTGAACTAAAGCCAAAGGTGTCTTAATATTTAAATACGGTGAAACAAATTATAATTTGAAGAAATAATAAGAGGCAAATCCATGCATGGAAAATTTTTTGTATTCTTCATCGCGCTCATTATTTTTACACCACACATCGTTATTGACCCCGATTTTAATTCTATAGCTTCGAAAAATTTTCAAACTACTAAGACTCCGAATAAAAACATATTCCCAGCAGATCCAAATAAACTTTTGGCAAATGCACCAAAAGCCTTCACCAAAAACTGTGGTCAGCTTGAGAACGATGAAGTGAGATTCTATGTCCAGGGTGGTGGGCTTTGGTTCACGAATGATGGGATGTGGTTCGAGATACGAGAAGAGATAAAGCTTGAAAGTCGAGAGTTGAGAGTCGAGAGTCAAGAGTCCAAAGTCCATTTTGACACATTCACAGAGCTAGAGCCACCTGAATCTATGAAATATAAACGAGTGGTGCTTAAACAAGAGTTCGTAGGTGCGAATCATGTCAAGCCTGAAGGTAGACAGAAACTCACCTATTACAGCAATTTCTTCTACGGTAATGATTCATCGAACTGGCGGACGGAAGTGCCAAATTATCAAGAAATATACTACGAAAATCTCCACGATGGTATCGATCTGCGGTATTATACAACGGATGATGGATTGAAATATGATTTCATAGTACACCCAGGTGCGAATGTGGATCAGATCAGAATAAGATATGAGGGCGCGGAGGGGCTGGAAATCGATGATTTTGGAAATTTAATCATAAAAACAAAGATTAAGGATATTGTAGATGGTGAGCTTTTTATTTATCAAGATGTTACTGGCTCACAGCATCAAATAGATGGTAAATTTAAGATTCATGACAATTTAGAATATGGTTTCGAGTTGTTAGACAATTATCAACCGCAGGAAGTTCTAGTGATCGACCCGAACGTTTGCTTAGAGTATTCTACACGGATAGGATGGAATGCTGATGATGTTGGTTATGGCATAGCAGTAGATTGTATAGGGAATGCATTCGTGACAGGGACAACTTCCTCACCAGAATTCCCTAATACAACTGGTGCGTTTGATACTACACATAATGGCAATTTTGACGTTTTTGTTTTAAAACTTAACCCAAATGGGTCCACGCTTATTTATTCTACATTTATAGGAGGAAGCCTTAATGAATTAGGTATTAGTTCCATTGCAGTAGATTTGATTGGTAATGCATTTGTGACAGGAGGAACAACCTCAGCGGACTTTCCTACAACACCTGGTGCATTTGATATACATAACGACGGCCCCGATGCCTTTGTGGTTAAGCTTGATCCAGCCGGGTCAATACTTATTTATTCTACATGTATAGGAGGAACCCGTACAGATCTCAGCTATGACATTGCAATAAATTCGAAGGGGAACGCATTCGTGACAGGATGGACAGACTCATCAAATTTTCCCACAACAAAGGGAGCGTTCGATACTATACTCAACGGCGTTAATGATGTTTTTGTACTCAAACTTAACCTGAACGGGTCAGATCTTGTTTATTCCACATATATCGGAGGAAGCCCTTATCAACGGGGTTATAGTATCGCAATCGATCCCAACGATAATGCGTATGTGACTGGTTCGACAGAATCATCCGATTTTCCAACTACCCCCGGTGCATATGACACCACATATAACGGCAATCGAGATGGTTTTGTGCTCAAATTAAATCAAACAGGTGGATCGCTTCTGTATTCTACATTCATCGGTGGAAGCGGTGCAGAGTTTGGTGATTATTCATTTAGTAAATATTCTGGTATTACAATCGATTCTAATTGCAATGCGTATGTAACCGGAGGTACCAACTCAGTAGATTTTCCGAATACGACAGATGCATATGATACTTCACATAACGGTAATAATGATGTTGTGGTTTTTAAGCTTAACCAAACCGGTTCAAAGCTTATATTTTCAACATTTATTGGAAGTAATGGCTTAGAATATGGTTATGACCTTGCTGTAGATGCGATTGGAAATATATTTGTAACTGGTTCTACTTCATCATCAAATTTTCCCACCACACCGGATGCATACGATAGATACTTAAATGGAACGTGGGATGTGTTCCTGCTAAAACTTGCCCCGAACGGCTCAGCCCTATTATATTCTACATTTATAGGCGGCTCATCTCAAGATATAAGTTATAACCAAGCAGATATTGGTTATGACATTGCATTGGATTCAAATGGGAACGTATTTGTGACCGGCTGGACAAACTCATCAGATTTTCCTACTACACCGGGAGCTTTTAATTTTACACATTATGATATCGCGTTAGATATTTTTGTGTTCAAATTATCATTCCCCAGGATAATCAATATTACCTCATTATCATTGTTTATGAATACTATACCAACAAACCTAGTTTATTCCCGGTTGTGTCCGTACACATTCAGAGTCACCATAGCAGATACAGTATCATTATCCGATTTAGGTATTGTACGTTTAAGCCTCGATCCTGGTGATTCAAACATTCAACTTCTTTGGAATCGTATTACTGGACAGTTCTTAAAGCTTTCCGATCCGAATAATCATGTTATTCTTGAATCCTCAAGTAGGGCTTATAACGATTCATG
>CBFDAW010000575.1:0-2844 GCA_965602865.1 uncultured Thermoplasmata archaeon | reverse complement strand
AGGAATGAATTACACTAATTTTACACTAATGGTCAACAACACACCGCCAAATATTACCACCGGGGATATTATTACAATTGTACAGAACAAGGAATATTTCGTTGATTATAATAGCACAGACGATGGCCAGGGGGTCATTACCTGGTACTTGGTCACTAATTCATCTTCATGGCTTCAGATCAATTCAACCAGTGGAAACCTAATGGGTACACCAACGAATGCGGATGTGGGCTCGTACTGGGTGAATATATCTGTAGACGATGGTAACGGCGGTTGGGATGTATCGAATTTTACACTGTTTGTTATAAATGCGAACGATCCGCCGGAAATTTTAACGAACGATTTACTCATAGCTGTCGAGGATGAGGAATATAATGTTACCTACGAAGCAATAGATATCGATATTGGTGATTCTGTGAGTTGGTACATGGAGTCAAACACATCTTTTCTTGCAATGGATAGCACTAGTGGCATACTTTATGGGACTCCCTCGAACGATGATGTGGGCATCTACTGGGTGAATGTATCCGTCTCTGATCTAATTCTAACAAGCAATTCGCATAATTTCACATTGACAATAATAAATATGAATGACCCACCCGAAATTTTAACGAACGATTTGCTCACGGCCGCGGAGGATGAGGAATATAAGGTCACTTATGAAGCAGTAGATATTGATATTGATCACGGCGATAAAATAACCTGGCACATGGATTCGAACACATCGTTTCTCACAATGGACAGCGCCACATGCGTACTCTCCGGAACACCCACGAACGATGATGTGGGCATCTACTGGGTGAATGTAACCGCCTCTGATCTGATCCTAACAAGCAATTCACATAACTTCACGCTGACGGTAATTAATGTTAATGACGCACCGGTGATCACCAGCGAACCGATCATTGAGGCTACCACTTTGGATCCGTATGAATACCAATTAAATGTAACCGATGTGGATATCGGAGATATTCTTACATATTCTCTTGACACCTACCCGGATAACATGGTGATAAACGAAACCCGCGGCTTGATCACCTGGACGCCGGAGCCGGAACAAATAGGTGATAATTTGGTTTTAGTTCAAGTCAGTGACGACAACGAATCGGACATACAGGAGTTCAATATAAAAGTAACTCCACCTGCTAACTACGCACCTCGGATCACACTTATCTCGCCAACTAATGGTTCCATTGTGAATGAAACCAATCCAACACTCACTTGGTCGATTCAGGACCCGGATTCCGAGGTGATCTCTTATAGTGTCTATTTACATGCTGATCAGTCAAAAGTTCGGACACTAGCCACCATAAGTCGGCTCGAGGTCGGCCAAACGGACGAGACATGCCAGGCAACTGGCCTATCAAAAGGAAGTGTGTATTATTGGACGGTGATCCCTGATGACGGCGAGGACACGGGACATTGCTCGAGTGGGATCTGGTGGTTCAAAGTATCCGAAACTGCCATATTGAATATTGCACCTGTGATCACCAGCGATCCAGTCAGGAGCGCTTCTGTTGGTGAGCAATATCGTTACGAAGTCCTAGCAAAAGACGACAACCAGGATGATATTTTGAAATACTCTTTCTTCGAGTACCCGGAAAATATGTTTATCGATGCAGATTCAGGCGTCATTCTTTGGACTCCAACTGAAGACCAACTTGGGAAGCATACAGTCACCGTAAAAGTATCCGATGGCAAGTTATTCGGGCAGCAGACTTTTGAGATCACGGTTACTAAAGAAACAGTAATAAATCATAAGCCAGAAATCACGGCAATACCAGAACATACCATAATGGTAGGCGAGAAATATAGCTATCAGGTTGCCGCGAGCGATGCAGATATTGGAGATGTGCTGAATTATAGGCTGGATAACGCACCGGCTGGCATGGTGATTAACTCAAATGGTATGATTACATGGGTGCCTAATAAAGATCAGGTAGGTAAACACACCATTACTCTCAATGTCTCAGATAACAAGGATCATGTATCCATCGAGTTCAAGGTCAATGTAAAAAAAGGAGACATACCGTCTAGTGGTTTTGATTCTGGTGATTTCGATTCAACAATAGTGGGGATCATTATAATTGTAATTATTGTGATCATAATCCTGCTGGCATTGGCAATGATTATGATGAAAAGAAAAAAAGCACTAAAGGATAAATCAGCATCTCTTGGTATATCAGAACAAGAAGTTCTTCAGCCCGTAACGATGTCCCAGCCAGGTGGTCCGCAAACACCAAGCACAACAGCATCACAATCATCAACCACGACGACCACGCCAGATGTTCCACAACCCACTCTGACGACCATGACAGCGGGCGAGAGTACGGTTCCAGTACAGGCAACTTCGCAATTGAGTGTGGCACCAGTTCTGGAGATGACTAGCAGCCAGTTACCTCAGATACATCAGGTACAATCACCGCCGCAGCTGCCGCCGGTCACATCCGCCGAATCTGCATCTATTTTGAAAACTGAGATGCCTCCAGAAACTGTAACACCGAAGGTTGAAGCGCCAATAATGGAGACAGAACCACAACCCACCACGAAATCACCTCCTGATGCGTATGTGCAACCACCGCAACCACAGCTACAACAACTGCAACAACCAAATCAGGACGCGCCGTCACCCACACTTACGCCCCCGTTTCAATCACAGGCAGATGAAGAGGCACAATAAACCCCCCTACCAAAAGTACTAGTAGCTCGTTCTTTTTCAATAAAAATATTTATATCCTAAAAACTTATAAAAGCATTAGTTATCTTATTCTGTTATGCCTAAAAAGCCAAAGAAGTCCAAGGAAGAGAAAATAGTTGAAGAATATTTTCCTGTTGACAAAGATG
>CBFDAW010000574.1:0-2857 GCA_965602865.1 uncultured Thermoplasmata archaeon | reverse complement strand
TTAATAATTGAAAAGATAAAGATCTTCAATCTCTTCAAAAACCTGAGTAGTTACGCAGATTTTATGTATTAATATAATTGATTTTAAGTATTCTGGATTTCGTCTATCGGTTGTATTCGATAAGTAAATGTTTATTTAGGTTTGAGGTAAGAGTACGCGAACTCCCTTTGGTCGCTTGCTTGAGGTGAGAAGAAAAAATATAAAGTCCAATTCCAAATCCAAAGAAAATTTTTCATAATTTTATTCATAACAAATTCACTAACCAATCTCATAATTTAGGTATATATTTGCAGGAGGGGTCTAATAGGTTTTGTACTACTACACTCACCCCTAGGTTTCAATTAGAATTAATTAAACATTCTTCCTACTATATTTTTATAATATATTCTAAATTTCCGATTTGTGATAAAATGAAGTATGTTATAATTTACTGGTCAAGGTATGGAAATGGAAGAAAATGTGTTGAATACGTCGCCGGAAAGCTGAAAACAAGAAAGGGTGAGGTTCAGCTCTTCAAGACCAGCGAGGTTGATCCCACCGCCATGCCTCCAGCAGATGTTTATATTTTTTCAGCGCCAACAGAGGCTTTCCAGGTCCAGGCTAAGATGAAGGCGTTCATGAAGAAACTCGAGGGAATGGATAGAAGAAAATACGGATTAATCAATACACATGGAATGAAGAAGAGGAATAAGCTCAAGAGCATGACAAAACTCCTGACAAAAAAGAATATGATAAAGGTTGCTGAAGTCGATTTCAACGTTGTGGATGGCTTCAAGCAAGGGAATGGTCTTCCTAATGGTTGGGAAGCAAAGCTTGATGGATTCATAGCGAAACTACAGGCTTAATACAAGTTGAGTATTTATGGAAAAGAACAAAATCTATTATTGCTATTATTAATACATTTGTATATCATCACAATTACTATACTCAATAAATCATATTATTAATTAAGTATAAATATCCAATCAAGAGAACAGTTTCATTTTCCATAGGAAAATAAGGGGTCTCTCTATTATAAATCTAATTTCCTAAATGATATCGATAAATACAATTTCCCCAATAAATCTTACAAATAAATTTTATATAATTAAATTTTATATATTAATTTTTCTTTGATAATTACTATCGATTTTAAAAAAAAAACTAAAAATTTTTAGATTTATATCCTCACGAAGCCAGTAAATGATTGCCTCTGTGATCTCCACATGAAATGCAGGGGTTCGGAATAACTCTTAAATACTAGGAGCAGATTTTAAAAAATTCTCTACAAAACCTATTTGTATTTCAAAGTCGTTTACTAAAAATTACCCTTAAGCTCTTTTTATATATTTATTTCATATGGAGAACCGGATAAGGATTAGAACTAAATTATACTCTCCTGGGGAGGAGAAGCTGTGATTAGAAGTAGTATATTCGATAACATATTAAATATTAAATCAGTCTTCAAGAATCGAGAGGTCTTACGACCAACCTATACACCTATGGATCTACCCCATCGTGAGATCCAAATCAATCATTTAGCATCCATTCTAGTTGCAGCTTTAAAAAATGAAACACCATCGAATGTTTTCATTTATGGTAAAACCGGAACCGGTAAAACAGCGGTTGTTAGGTTATTAGGGAAAGAACTTGATAAAAAGGCTAAGGAGATTACAAAAAAATATCAGCGGGAATTATTGGAAATTACATTAGATCAATTTGATAATGGACATCAAGATTTAATTGAAAATATTTTTGAAAAAATCGGTTTTATGGAAATCTTTGGCTCAGAGCTATATAAAGAACTTAAAAAAACGGTTAATTGTATTTATATTAATTGCCAGCATGTAGATACCCAGTATCGGGTATTGACGCACATTGCAAATACCATGATTTCAAAATGGAATGACAGATTACCATTAACCGGTTTGCCAACAGATGAAGTATATAATCGATTACTCAATAGTATAGACGAATACAGCGGTGTGACCATCATCATTCTAGATGAGATCGATAAACTAGTAGAAAAAAGTGGAGATGATATTCTCTATAATCTTACGAGGATAAATACCGATTTAAGGAACAGTAAGGCAAGCTTAATTGGAATTACAAACAATTTAAAATTCACGGATTTTTTGGATGCAAGGGTAAAAAGTAGTTTGGGCGAGGACGAACTAATCTTTCCACCCTATGATGCAGAACAATTACAGGACATCCTCAACCAGCGTGCGGGGAATGCATTTATTAACAATTCTATTGATACCGCTGTGATTCCACTTTGTGCTGCCTTAGCCGCCCAGGAACACGGCGATGCAAGGCGTGCTTTAGATTTACTTCGAGTATCCGCCGAACTCGCTGAGCGTGATGGTGGTGGAATGGTGGTGGAAAAATATGTGCGTAAAGCGTTGAATAAAATAGAACAAGATACGGTAGCCGAGGTTATTGACACATTACCGCCACAATCAAAACTAGTACTATTGGGAATTATTTTGAATGAGGAGATGGGCACGGATAAATTAACAACAGGCATAGTTTTTGATACTTATAAGGAACTATGTAAGCATGTCAATATGGATATCCTAACCCAACGGCGGGTTACAGACCTGATTTCAGAGTTAGACATGTTGGGTATTATAAATGCTCGCGTAGTCTCTTTCGGTCGTGGCGGGAGAACGAGGTTAATTCAAATGAGTGTGCCTATTCATAGTACTAAAAAGATTTTAGAAAAAACTGAAATTTTAGTGGACCTCGTAGATTTTAGACCACCAATTCAATCAACCCTAATATAATTCCTTTAGTTCCTCTTTAGAATTTGAATTGATTTGTATAGTCCCGAAAAGATTTCGCATAGATAAAGAATCTTATGAATCCATGAAAT
>CBFDAW010000573.1:0-2862 GCA_965602865.1 uncultured Thermoplasmata archaeon | reverse complement strand
ACGCCAAAGACAGAAGTTTTTTAAAAGACTAAGTGCTATTTTGTAAAGTCCGGTTATTATCAATATCATTATTGATATCTTTCAAAGATCTTTTATCTAATTCATTATTACTCTTTTTGATCTGGGTAAAATTTAATGGATAAAATAGATCATCAAAATTATATTTATTTAATGGTTCTAATGTCATTGATTCAATTAGTGTATTCAACTTTGGCCAATGCTTTTTTATAAATTCTTTTATTGTAATATTCTCATCATCTTTTACTTGAAATTGAATATCTAATTTAAATGGTATAGCTTCCAAGAAGTCTTTCCAGTAAATTTCTTCCTGTTTATCAACAAAATCTGCAAGACATGCATTACAAAAAAAACGATTTTGGGTGCCATATCTTTCAATAATTTCATTATATAATTCTTCAATACTTCTTATAATTAATTTATTATTTTCATCTCGATAGTGTATTTTTGATTTTTTTAATTTATTTAATTTACCATCAGCAATTTCCTGTCCTAATGGAGTTAATAAATAAACAAATTGAGTTCGATTTAACTCTTTATCTTTAGCAAATAATTTCATTTTTTTTCGGACAATATATTTTTTATCTTTTGCTTCTTTATGTGACCTTTTAAATTCTTTTTTCTTCTTTTTTGATTCTTCTTCGTGATATGGTTTGGTTGCATCATGAATATCATTTTCTGTAACTTTAAATATCTTTGATAATCCTAGGGCCGAGAATTCAATAGGTGCAGTTCGTTCATTAATCCAATCATCATCAAAAGCCTTAATTTCTTTAAGAAAAACAAAAATCTTTGATGGTAATTCCCATTTTACTCCTGCTATACGACCTGATTTCTTTTCACCCATATAAATCCGAATTAATAGATTGTTAATCTGATATTTAAATAATTAATAGGAATTCCTATTAATTTCAATGATTTTAAAATTAATAAATATTATTTAATAGTGACCCTTCAAATACATTGAGTAGATTTAAGTATTTGCGAGCATTTCACATTATTAATTGCCTGGGAAAGCTTAAACAAAAGAATTCTACCATCATTTGATGGAGGTAGTGAAAATAACGATTATTAGCAAAATAATACAAAACTAGTCCGTCAGGTGATTGCACGGCAGCCGAAGGATTGTGTAACAATCCTGAGCTGGCTACCGTATTAATGCAGTGGTGCTGCCGTGCTGGTTGAATGAGATTAAAATGGATATTAAGGATTTGAAGAACCAAATCAAAAAAGGTGAGTCAGATACTGTCGAATTTAAAGAGAGTTTTAATGAAGATGCAATCCAAACATTAGGTGCTTTGCACATTTTACCGTGGTTAACCAAACCACCAACCGCTTATCGTACTCGTTACTCCTTACCAAGCCCCTTTTACCCCGATCCTACGATATTACACTATTACTATACCCACCCAACCGCCTAGCTCCTTCCCAACATCGATACATATCTCTCGATTCCCGTATACCAACATCGAGACATAAAATTAAATCTTTTCCCAAATTCGAGATACAACATCTTTCCCATTTTCGTGATATATCTCTCGAATCCTGTATACCAAATTCGAGTGATAGATTAATATATTAAACTTATCATTATTCATCTCATGTCCACTATAAATTCAACCAAAACCAAATCTAAAACCAAAACATTTACAACAACATTCGACGACTTTGAAAAACCCAAATTACCATCTTGCCCAAAATGCTCATCATACAAAAATGTGGTTAAAGCTGGAACCAGAAAATTAAAAGACAAATCTTCCACCCAAGTCTATCTCTGTAATATCTGTACCCACCGTTTCACAAACCGCACCATCCCTCACACACCGTATTCCACTCCCATCATCCTGCATACACTCATTTACTTTAATCTTGGCCATACCCTTGCCCAAATCCAAAAAACTATGAGTCGTAAATTCAAGACTAAAGTACCCATCTCAACAATTAACAACTGGATCAAACGTTTTGAAACTGAACTATCTTTTATTCGTCTACGGAAAAAATACACCATCAATCCTAACGAAATCATCCACTCTAAAAAGTTCCATCATCAACAAGTCTATGAGTTCAAGTACCACACCCTGAAAACCAATATAGCTGGTAAAACCTTCCGGCAACTTAAATCATACATTACCTCAATCCACAATATCCCACATTTCATACCAGAAACACCATTTCAAGCTGGCCCACGGTGTTCGGAACTTCGAATTGATCTCAAACCGCAAAAGACCACTAAGCACAATAACGCACCCAGGTTAACCGAATTAGCCTTAACATTGGTAAAAATAAATCATGAGCGCCATCAAAAAGTAGAAGATTTTTTTCTGATCAACGACAGCGCAACAATCGCAACTGAAGTCCCTGTTTACATCAACCCAAAAGAATTATCCATAAAAGAACAAAAAGATTATGGTATAACTCTAAAAGAACCGTTATCGGGCCATATCGATATACTTCAAGTTCGCTGGAATAAAATACATATTCTCGACTATAAACCTGATTCTAAATTATCAGATAAACCTGCTGCTGAACAATTGTTTCTATATGCTCTCGCGTTAGGCATGAGAACAAAAATTCCATTGGATAAATTTGTTTGCGCCTATTTCAACAAAAATAATTATTATCAATTCACATTAAAAAGTTAATGATATTGTTATTCTTACTAGAGTAGTTTTAAGTATTTGCGAGCATTTCACATATTAAAAATCTGGTGTGATAAAAAATAATATGTTCTCAGAAGAATTTCAAATAATCGAATTTGGATCTTTGCAGATAAAGAAAGATGATTAAACATGAATTTAAAAGAATTAAAATCACTGATTGATCAAGGAGAAGGATATAATTTAG
>CBFDAW010000572.1:0-2867 GCA_965602865.1 uncultured Thermoplasmata archaeon | reverse complement strand
CCTTTAAATGGTTTACAACAGCGGATTTAAGTAAATATGAAGACAAGTATGTTTCTATTATAAAGAACGAAGTAGTATACGGCGATGAGGACCCCGAGGTTGCTTATCGAAAAGCAAAAGAGAAATTTTGAATGGCAAAAATAAATTAATATTTTCCTAATTTAAATATTAACTACTGGATTCGATTTTGGTCTCGCGTTCTCGCCAGAATAATTATAACTCCAAGTATGAGTTGTGGTAGGTTCAGTTGACCAATCAGTATCCCACACGCCGTCGTTGTTGAAGTCCAAGCGGTATTTTAAAGAATCGGAATTTGCATCAAATGATCCCGAGGCGTCTAAAGTAGATTCATACCCTTTATAAACAAAAATTTTTATTCTTTCAAATATTCGAAGTACTTATATGATATTAAATAATTATAGTTCATTTAAAATAGTATTAATTTATCATTACAATATTACATTATTAAATCTAATCATGGAGCATCAAAGATATGATATCTTCAAAAAAAGTAAAAACAATTATTCAAAACATGGTAAAAAAATTAAAAATTAATTATGCCCCACAAAAAATAATTCTTTTCGGTTCATATGCTTATGGAAACCCACGAGCAAATAGTGATATTGATTTATTTATTGTTAAGGAAACATCTGAACGCTTTATAGATCGATGGTTAACCGTACGTCGCATTTTAACTGATCCAACACGAACAATCCCACTTGAAACGCTCGTACTTACACCTCAAGAGCTCTCGGAACGTTTAACAAGAGGTGATCAATTCTTAGCAGAGATTTTAGAAAAGGGTGAAGTTTTGTATGCCGCGTAAAGAGTCACTTTATCCCGCTGATTGGCTTAAAATTGCAGAAAAGGACTTAGAACGCGTAGAATCGTTGATCAAAATCAACGACCCAGAGGCTGCTGGATTTTATCTTCAACAGGCTGTAGAGAAATTCCTTAAAGCATATCTCTTAGAAAAAGGCTGGAAGCTTGAACGAATTCACGATTTAGAAGCTTTACTTAATGCAGCATTGGCATATGATCCTTCTTTAGAAGCTTTCCGTGATGCATGCCAGAAAATTACCGGTTTTTATATGGTAGAGCGTTATCCATTAGTTATGGATGTTGGTTTAACAATAAATGATATTCGCAAATCATTAACAGAAATCAAAGGTATGATTGATAGGCTTCAAGATGCGGTGAGAAGTGATTAATAATATATTATTTTCTTGTCGATTTTTTTTATCAAAGTGAAGTTTCCCTCTTTTCCCATCTCCCAGCGTACCCTAACGGTCATACATCAACTATCAATCCTTACCCCCCACCTCATCCTACAATCCTCCACCGCCTTCTCATACTTACCATCTTCCCAATAACCCATCGCATCCTCGTAATTATCCCAGGCTTTCTCGATTTTTCCTCATGTGTGGAGCGCAGCTCCACACCAGGAAAATGAAAAAGAGATGGTAGTTCTTAGGAGGGGGATTCTTCTCCCTCTTAAGTATATTAATTTTCCTTTTGGGGATGCATTAGCATCCCCATATAAGAAATTAATAATGTGGTTAGGGAAGGAAACTCCTCCCTAATAACCAAACCCACCAATCATCCTTTAATATCCCACTTTTTTTCCACCTCATAATCCACCTATACATTCCTTTCCATTCCTCCAATTCATCAATATTAAAACTCGATTGGCCTAATCCCTAACAAATCATCAAAACTCGATGGTTCTTACCCAAATCGTATCAGAACTCGATTGGTATCTTAATCTTAAATCTCGATTGGTAAATGCAGAAATGCAAGAAATACTAAAATAATATAAAACCTTCTATCATTCGAATTCAATGACATCCCAATCCTCTTATAATAAGTTTCAAACTCGTGTAGACTTAAACTGCAGAATTCCACTATCATTTGATAGTGGTTAAGAAGAATTAATGATAAATAAGCGAACCTCATCATAAATTAGCCCAATAGGCCGCACGACAGCCGAAGGGTTGTTACACAACCCTGAGCATACCACTGTCTTTAGACTGTGTGCTGTCGTGCCGGTTGATATATTAACTACTGGATTCGATTTTGGTCTCGCGTTCTCGCCAGAGCGTATGGACCCCGGGAACATAAAATACGGGATAAAGGATACTACAAAGATGGTTGGCGGATAACCGACGAAGATACAAAAGTAACCGCTAGGTTATATGAAACCGTTGTAAAAGCAGACGTTGTACAAGTAAGTAACCCGCGAACAGCTGAATCCACAAAATTGTTGGAGAACATATTTAGACATGTGAACATAGCCCTGGTAAATGAGATGGCATTAGTATTCGAAAAATTAGATATTAACGTTCGTGAGGTGATTAAGGCGAGCGCAACCAAGCCATTTGGCTTCATGGCATTTCAGCCCGATCCCGGTGTTGGTAGCCACTGCATTCCATTGGACTCTTGACTCTGGACTCTGGACTTCCTCCTACCGACCCCATGAAAGCACCTGCGATTGATATTATAATATTAATTTTTTATCAACTTACAATTACGATATTGTTTTATATAATGTAAGTATTATTATCTATCCATAAAATTCTATTGGTAGAGATATATGTCAAAGATTGCCCATTTAATACTTAAAGGCTTCTTACAAGGGATAGGATTCCGGGCGTATGTTAAATTAGAAGCTCTTAGATTAGATATTAAAGGAACGGTCAAGAATTTACCAGACGGGTCAATAGAAATATATGGTAATGCTCCTGATGAAATGACATATAATAAATTCAAAGAAATTATAAAAGCTGGTGAGGGTGAGGTCAAGGAAATTATAGAGTATTTTAAGGGTAGTGATGGTTATGGTGAAGGGCCAAAAGAATGGATAGGGT
>CBFDAW010000571.1:0-2867 GCA_965602865.1 uncultured Thermoplasmata archaeon | reverse complement strand
AAAGCGTCTGGCATATAATGGGGATTAAAGGCCTTCAGCACATTAATGGGCCCGCCGCCCATGGTGGTTCCCGTTAACGCATCCGACCCAAAACACTCGCTAGTAATATTAAACCACGAAGAAGATCCCGTTATAGAGCCTCCTGCCGCAGGAGCCGTATCGTCCTCGTCTAAAGTGGCCCAAAATCTTACTGTTAAAAGCTCATCATATGCATAAAGATGCCACATCCAGTTTCGATATCCAGCACCATCAATATACAAAAACTGAGTTAAAAAAACTATTTCTTATTATTTAAATCTGAAATAGATATAACAAACGACAGTGATTCTATAGCTGCACTAAATTAAGTTATGGACTTTTACTTTGAAAGATCATAATTTTTCCATTAAACTAGTAATTGATAATCAGTGATTTCGCTGTGGTTCTAGTGATCAGGAATTTTAAAAGGGGATATTTCCCCTTTTTTAATTTCCTATTTTTTTTTATCAAAAAGAATGATGGCACCATCATTCTTTTTAAAAATCTTTTCCCAAGTAAGGCACATGGTCTTAAATTGAATTTTATATAAAATAGTAAGAGCCATTAATCTCATTTATATTCCATTTACATCAAATTCTTTAAGATAAGTATTAATATAGGCTCTGTTATAATGGTGAAACCTAATTATACCACCCATTATATTAGAGGCAACAAAATGCAAAGACCCAGAAATATAAAAACGTATTGTCCGCACTGCGATAAACACACAATTCATGAGATCGAAAAGATAAAAAAACGCCCGGCAAGTGAACTCAAATGGGGTCAGCGTAGATTTCGACGGGTGACGGCGGGCTACGGTGGATCCCCAAGACATAAGCCACAGGGCGATAAACCTACAGGCGGGGTGGAAATTCTATATCTTTGTAAGACCTGTAAAAAAGCGCAGCAGCGACCGGGTATCAGAGCTAAAAAATTTGAATTAGGTGAAAAATAATATGCAAAATGAACTCCCGAAATCCAAAAGCCGGTTCCTTAAAATTAAATGCCAAGATTGTGGTAATGAGCAGCCTGTTTTTAATAAATGTCAAAGTGTTGTAACATGTTTAGTTTGCGGTGCGTCGTTATCCAAACCCACAGGTGGTAAAGCCGAGATCAAGGGTGCTTTCTTGAGTGTTTTGGATAATAAGCATTAAAATTTAAGAATTTCAAATTAGAGACTCATCACACTTGGAAGTTACAGTATGGTAACATTGAAAGAGTATCCTGAAGAAAGTGATTTAGTAGTAGTCACCGTTCGTGAAGTTAAGAGTTTTGGTGCATTCGTTACATTGAATGAATATGATAAAAAAGAGGGTTTTATCCATATTACAGAGGTGGCATCCGGGTGGGTTAAATACATACGCGATTTTCTAAAAGAGGGCCAAGTACAGGTTTGTAAGGTACTGCGCGTGAACCCTGCAAAAGGGCATATCGACCTATCCTTTAAACAAGTGAACGAGCACCAACATAGATTAAAGATTCAAGAATGGAAAAATGAACAAAAAGCTGAAAAGTTATTTGAAATACTTACTGATAAATTAAAATATGATATTAATAAGGCTTATGAGGAGTTTGGCTTTAAATTGATTGATACATTCGGTACCCTCTTTGGTGCATTTGAGGAATGTACGATCACCCCATCATGTTTGAAAGACCATGATTTGGAAGGTCCATGGACCGAACCATTTATTCAGGTCGCAAAGGATAATATTAGCCCGCCATACATTACGATAGACGGATATCTTGAAATAAGCTGTCCCACACCGGATGGTATCATACCGATTAAAAACGCACTATTAGAAGCTCAAAAGGTAGAAGAAGATGTGGAGATCAATGTACAATATGTAAGCGCCCCCCGGTATCGGTTGCAGGTTCGTGCAATGGATTATAAAGTAGCGGAAGAAGCATTGAGAAATGCGGCTAATAGAGCTATCGAATACATTAAAATACAAAATGGTCATGGAGTATTTCATCGAAAAGAGGCTTGAAGTCATCTTCAAATTATTAACAAATTTAATCATTGCAAGAGTGATAAAGATAAATGGATTATTAATAAAAGGTATTATAATGAAGTCATTGATATTTCATTGCAAGGACTGTGATCGTTATACACTTTATCCCAGTTGTCCGAAGTGCGGTGCGCAAACCGTCCAACCGGCACCACCTCGGTTCTCACCTGAAGATAAGTATGGTAAATACCGTCGCCAGCTACGATTTGAGCAAAAATTACAAAATTAAGATTTAAGATTACACAAACAAACCCGAGGGAGAATAATGGATGAAATTACAATATTAAAAACCGAAGAGCCGAAGTTGAAGGATGTAATATTTATCGAAGGTTTACCGGGAGTGGGTAATGTTGGCAAGCTGGCAGCCGAACATCTCATTGATGAACTTAAGGCTGTTAAATTTGCAGACATATATTCAAAATATTTCCCACCGCAGGTACTAGTGGATGATGACGGGATCGTGAAATTGGTCAATAATGAATTATATTATGTAAAACGTAATAAAAAGGTAAAAAATGATATAATGTTTCTTATTGGCGATTATCAAGGTTTAACGCCTGAAGGGCAGTATAATTTATCTTACCAGGTTCTTGAGCTGGCGGAGAGCTTTGGCGTTAAATTAATCATTACCCTGGGCGGTTATGGGTTAGGTAAGATGGTGGATAAACCACGGGTGCTCGGCGCGGTGGTATACCCAAACCAGATCAAAGAAATGAAAAAATACGGTGTCGTATTCCAGCGCGGTGAACCGGGGAGCGGTATAGTTGGCGCTAGTGGTTTATTGTTAGGGATCGGTAAAATCAAAAATATTAAGGGTGTTTGTTTGATGGGCGAAACCTC
>CBFDAW010000570.1:0-2869 GCA_965602865.1 uncultured Thermoplasmata archaeon | reverse complement strand
AATCAGTTCTTGAGAAACTTAATATGTTGTAGTGATAAAATGGGGCACATCTGGGGTTGAGTCACCCCTCTTTCATCGTCTGAAACATGGCTTCTCGTTCTACTTCTTCACGAATACGCCCTTCTTCTTCGGTACGTAACTTTTGAGCTATTAAAATAAAATTGATCTGACTCCTCGTCATATCCGAAACGCGGTATTCTAATTTATAACCGAAATCCAAACATAGAGCTGCAAGCTCTTGCCCCTCAGGCGTCAGAGCGAAATTTCTCGGCATCATCACCTGCCGTTTCTGACAAACCACTAAGTTCTAAAATATGTTTGGCAAGAATTCCTGGGGTTCCGAAGCGCATTTCGGCTACCTCTTCTTCTGACATCGCCGGTTCCACGAGACCCATAGCTGTGATCATCCGAAGTGCTCGTAAGTTGGTTGAGATATCGACCTGGTTGAGATCGGGCAATCCCTGCTCATTCAACGGGACATTACCTATCACCTCAAAAACCTGCGATAGTTCGCCATCGGTTAACGGTCTGACTACTACATCCTTATCGTAATGATCGAGATGTACGGTTATGCGTTTATCTTTGCCTAAAAGTATATCCGCCTTCGATAGAATTTTCTTCTGTTTGGTTTTTTCGGTATCTTCAGATTTAGTTTCCTGCTTGGATTCTTCAAGTAGGTTCTTACCGTAGACCGGTTTATCTTTATCTACGGCTTCTCCTTTATCAATTACCTTTCCTTCACCTAGTTTCATGGTTTACACAACCTAAAAATGTAATATATAATTTGGAATATCCCGAAAGTTAAATCTATACTATTAGTTGGTTTTCCATAGCGCAATACCTTTTGGTTATATTATTTGTGCGTATTACACTGTTTCGGTAATTTCTTGAAGTCTATGCTCAGTTAAACTTAAACTAAATTTAAGCTCGTACAAGAATTGTACCGTAAATATAATCAATCGCACGTACTGGTCGAACCGCTATATCCACACGCACAATACCTTTTGAGATATCATCATCAGTTGCGTATACATCAACCTTATAAGAGGGGTCCGAACCGTCCGCACTGGGGACAATTGCGCCATTTTTCTCCATCTGGAGGAAAAATTCGATACATTTCTCTCGTAACGCGTTTCGACCGTTCACATTGTTTAATGTACCAATGAACAGGTCACCGATCATCTTGGTACCGCGAACCGCCTTATCAGCTACTCGCTGGACACTGATTTGCTCACCACTGGTCGCGATCCCTTTCTCAACAATGATGCCCTTACCCTTTTTGGCTTCAAGGCATAAAATATTAGATTTTAGTAAAGTCTTAAGATGTGATGGTGAATATTTCTGTGATAACCCAGGAACACCGGCGATATTTTTAAAGGTTGGAGAGTGATGCACCGGTAAGTTACCTACTAACCCCGCGACTGCACCGGAAACGCCATGTGGTGCTACTAGTACAAACCTATCACTGTTCATGGTTAAAGTCTGTTTTGCGATAAAATCAGATTCTTCTTCCCGTGTTTTGAAAGTCTCTGGCGGTGGCGCTGAACCAAAACCGATTCGGTTCATACAATTACCGCTCATGACTTTGCAGTGTGAATCAATGCTTGCATAAACATGTTTCGCAAGATCCCAATCTGAATAATCCTCAATACTTGCCAGCACTAAATCTACATCGTCTTCGGATTCGAGTTTCATCAATGCATCATCATAGTCTTTTGCTAATGGACTTGCACCACCGGTTAGAGTATCTTCCACATCCACGGGCAATTCCTTCAAACTGGTGTCCTCTACAACTGCGGGGCCTTCTTCGGCTAGCTCTTCCTTTTTATTGTTCTTTTTACCACCTTTCTTATTCCCGCCAGGATTCTCTGCGGTAACTAGGTCGGACTGGCTGTTGATTACCTTACAGAAATATCTATCATGAGATGGATCAAGATATAAATTATCATAGAATTCAACTGTATCTTTATAGCTTAAAGTAAGCCTAACCATGGTCTTATTACCCATGTCATCTTCTTTACCCTCTGCTTTTACACGGATATTGTTAGCCCATGAACCTTTTGATCGTGAAGTCAGTTTGAATGAGGTATCGCCAGATTTGCTTTTTAAATCTAACGAAGCGCGTGTCATTGCAGAGCTCGTGATGGGGACCATTGCAATTTCTGACACACCATTTTGGAACGCCTGTTTGCCTTCCGGGACCGTGTAATCGATCGATCGTCCAAAAAGATTTCGAAATTCTTTAAATGAACTTGCACGCGCGGGTTTCTTCGGCGTACCATCTTCATTTTCTTCGGTTATCCCAAGTAAACCAAGAATACCCGAGGGATTTAGTTGTCCTGCAACTATTTCTTTTACTACCTGAATTTCTACACCTGGTAATATCAACGTCATTAAATTTCCTCCTCAGCATATATTTGTTTTTAGTAACCTTCTACCCCTTACCTAAGTATTTGATATGGGTAATGAACGAAGGATAACAGCATTATTATTTATTAAAGCTTTCGATACTTATCATTTTTTACAAAATGCAATTAAGACCGTTACAATTTATTTGTGTTGGTAATCACTGGTAAAAGGGCGGGGTAAAAACACATCCGAGCCCTCACACCCACACACCCCATATACACTAACTTAAGTTCTCCTGGTTCTTCTACAATTTTAATAATATAAACTACATATTACTTTTAATTAACTCTCAGAGGTATAATTTTAATTAAATATTGATATATAATTTTGAATTGTGATTAATTATGAACAGTAACGATACACAATGTTATTTTCAAAAATCAAAATCCAAAAGCGGTTAAGATATTTGGTATCATCTCACGTTTTAGAAGTTTTTACAGTCATTTAAGAATTTATTTCT
>CBFDAW010000569.1:0-2871 GCA_965602865.1 uncultured Thermoplasmata archaeon | reverse complement strand
GGAAGGTTGGCTGTCTAAATTCTAAAAATCTAACGCCATTTTGACCCCATATTAACAGTTTGATTAATAGCCTTATTAGTACCTATCAAATCCTAAGATATGCCAGTATAAACCCGGGGAACGCTCACTAATCTCTTTCTGTGCCAGTAATTTCTCGAAGATTTCGTTTGTTTTTTTTGCTCCAAAACCTGAACGTTTTTTAAATTCTAATTCAAATTGTTCATATCTCCAGCCATCTTTAAAAGTATTGTTCAATTCAAATAAAATACTATTAACCATATTTCGTAATCGATGTGTTCTTATTTGATCACGGTCTGCTCGCTTTTCTTCTAACATATTATATAGATTTTTTATTGGCGTATCAAACTCATCAAACAATTTAGTAATCATTTCAATGAAAAAGTCTTCTGATTTGATAATTGCTTCTTTTTTATCTAATGTTTCATTTGAGCGTAATATGCTATTCGAAATTCGCGTTAGATGTTCACCCAAGCCACCAATGGGGCTAAGATCAAAAATAATGCCATACATCATAAGTTCACGTAATTCTGGGAATGATTTCATTTTTCTATCCACGACAGTTTTAACCGCCCCTGCAGTATCCACAAATTCAAATGGTGATAATGGGTTCTTTAAACGAGCTTGGTAGATTAATTGTGAAATTTCCATGTTATATTCAAATATTTCCTTTTCCGAATCGTTAATAAACAGATCATTATTGGTAAATAATACTGGTAAATCTGTTAGTTTTAATAATTCACTGTCCATAACCGGTTTACGAACAAAAGATTCAAGCGGCCGTGTCATTAATGAATCGAGCATTAGAGTTGTTGTTGAAAGATTTATCTCAGAATTCTGAAGATCCTTTAATGGAGATCGTATTTCTAAGAATTTTCTGGCAACCTCCAAATTCTTTTCGTATCTATAGAAAATCTCCGGGCTTTGAAAAAATGATAATTTCATCTTGATGGGAGAGTTATAGTCGAAAACACAACTTCGTGATTTGGATTTTGAAAAATATGGTAAATTAATTTTTAGAAGTTCATTTTGAAAATCAGATAAAACTTTTTCATTACATTTATATTTATCCTCAGCAGGTGAAATTGGTGAAAATGCATTACCACCTGCACGTGCTTCATATACCGGTGAGCTCATTAACCAGAAAATAATACTCTTTCTTTCAAGTTCAGGGATAGTAAACCGGTTTTTAATCATATCCGCAAGATCAACTATTTGTAAAACCGGGTCGATCGTTGAAAATAATTCATTAAATCCTAAGATATTAACCTCTTTTGCTATAATAAAATTAGCATCTAATGAATTCTTTTTTAATTGATTAAGGTTATATATTGCCCCAGAGATCTTAGCAAAATGTGCATAACTTAATTTATTTTTTCCGATTATATCGTTGGGTATGATTATCGGCACAGCCATATTTGTGTCTAACGGTGAGCTGGAGAGAATAAATAACGAATATTGTCCAGTTTGTGATATTAATTCGTAATGAATAGAATTAAACAATTGTAATGCTTTTTTTGGAGGTGAATGAATAAATCCACGCAAAATAAGCTCATGATTTTTTGAGAACCTGAAAGGATTTAGCTCTTTTCTGAATACATCGGATAATCTATCAGTAATTTGATTAGGAGTGACCCGAAGTAAATATCGTAATTCGGATCGAGTAATTCCTTCATGAGTATATAACTTCTCGAGTTCTTCTCGTTTAATCTTACGGAATACCATTAAATCACTTGGAAGATATACGAATAAAGTTTAATACAAATTCGAGTAAACACTAAAATCTGTAATAATACTCCCCGCTCTATAACCGGTTTAATTTCTTAATCTAGACGTTTGATCTCTGTTGCAATAACAACGGGAATAGCAAACGTAGTTCGACCTTTTAATTCAAAGCTCAGTCTACCTTTAACTTTAATATTTTCGCCTTCCTTTGCTTTTGCCAGTTTTTGTTTAAGAATAATTTTTTGCCCCTTTCCCAGTTTTATTCTTGGTTGTTCAAAAGGTTTTAACCATATCTCCTGATAGTTGGAAAACGTAGAATTCTCCTGTAAAAAATCGAACTTGGGTTTTTTACTCTCACAAGATTTATTTATACAAGTTTCCGGTGGTAATAATTTGCACTTACCACCGCCTTGTGAAATATTGATGATCTCACCACAATGTTTACATCTAAATGCCGCGGAAACTAACTCGGGTGTAACCTGTTCAGCTAAATCGATAACGCCTTCAAATGCGACCATTTTATTATGGTGTTTTGTATTAAATGTCTCTTGACCCAAATCAAAATTTAATACTCTAACCAAAATATCACCAAACGATAAATTCAAACTATAATGCCTGTGATTCCAGTTTATACCATGAGCATTCATCAACCGTATTAATGTCCACTATTTCTTCATCGGTTAATTTCTTCCCGACCTTCAAACGTAAACATTTTGGGCAAGCATAAATCATGAACCCACGCCAACCTTCATTGATTTTTGCGGTTTCTTGTTGGGTTAGGTAGTCTTGCATTGTAACATAAGTATTTACATTAGCCTGCATACGTGTATAATGATCTCTGCATACGAATTCTTTACAAAAGAAACAGGTTTTATCTGATTCATTTCCACATCTAACACATCTGCCCGATTCCGCACCTTTTCCCTTAAGTTGTTTTGCTGCTGCGGGTTCTTTTTCTTTTTTTGATTCATCCTGGCTTGCGCCGCAAATTACACAATACTTTTTCATCCCGGTCAATTCAGATCCACATTTTTTACAATATCTCATAATCATTCCTCATTTGGTAACTCTAATTACCTAAATAGCGAGGATGTGCCACCTACACCTTTAATATTGTTTCTTCTTTAA
>CBFDAW010000568.1:0-2884 GCA_965602865.1 uncultured Thermoplasmata archaeon | reverse complement strand
AAATCCTAGGTTTATCAATATACTTTGACATATATGTCTTCCCCCTAAATCAATAGTTTTTTCTATCCTAAAATCAAAATATCTTGTCGACAATATTTAAATTCTTATATATTTCTAATCTCCTTATATGATATATAAAAGTATTTAGTAAATTTACATTAGTTGAGGAAACCAGTTTAAGTTTAATTTTTATGATTATCCCAACAAAATTTTAAAAGAGACGGTAATATTTTTAATGGTATAGATCATTAAACCTATTCTCCAATTTTTTGCGCAATCTTAGGATGATGAATAGTGAATAAAAGTGGTAGGTGAGAGGTTGTTGGATAAAAAGTTTTTTTTTATTATGTTCAATTAAATATTAATCGACCGCTACAATATTATGACGATTATAATCGTTTACAGGAGGGCAGGACCGCTTTGATTGTATAATAAAATTACTCGCTGGTGCGAGGGAAAGACCGCTTCGACTTCATAATGAAATTATACGCTGGTACGAGGACTCGTTTGGATCTTCCCGCACTCCAAACAACGATTATTATCATATTAATATCATAGTATACTCATACCCTAAGAGAGTGCAAACAACATCCCATCGTAGCGTACTCACACCTCAAACGTTTGATTTTAAAGAGAGAATTCCACCAGTCTAATGAAAGGTGGTCGTGGAATTCTCTCTTTTGCGAAATTAAGAAAAAAAATGCCAGAATTATTAAAAGCTCAGCAGAACCCATAAGATTTTATTTTAACCAAATCGTTATCAAAGTCTGATGGCATGCCCGACCAAGTGGTGCGAAGCATCTGAGGAAGATATGCAAACCGTAAGGTTTGCTTGCGGGTTTATCCCGCATCTTTTCCGTAGACGGTGTTTCAGAATTCTTGAAATCATTATTTATGCTGAATTCTGAGACCTCGATTGTACTTGAAGAGTACTATCGTGTTTGCACGAATAAAATTAATAATTTAATATGAGTGGAAAAGGGTCTTAACGGAGGTTAGCCAAGCATAGCACCAGTCTATAGTGAGCGTAGCGAGCGGTGACCGGTTGTGCGGGCATGCGGGTTGACATAAAATTCGAAGTGTACTCATCCTTTAAACCTCACACATCTATGGACTCTCGACTAATCATCAACAGCTCATCCCTGACTCGACTAACAGGACTCATCAGCATAATTTAATTCTATTTAAACTAACCTTTATTACTGTGTTACCACCATTCAGGGTCCGTATAATCACGCCAATCCGGGAAATCACTGAATCGTTTTTTGAATCTCCATTGATTAAATAGGTACCAATAGAGCCACCATGGCCATTTATCCTGCTGTGTGCAGCAGAAGCATTCAATGTCAAAGTCTGGGAAAATCTCCTTCTCGCCCGGATCTTCGGTACCATTTGGATCCTCGTAATTTTGGATTACCCATTTTACTGCAAGAATCGAATTCTTCCACGAGATCTTGAAATCACGAATAGCCCGGTGTGGTCTACCCTTATCAGCTTCACGTCGACCGCGCAGCAAATATCGTTTAGCCATCTTAAGATGATATTCATATTCATCTTGATTGGATTCATTAACAGCTGTTAGATTCTCTGCATCCCAGTATGCCTGTCGGGCAATCAGGTCATCGGCAAGCACCAGTAATTTAATCACTATTTTAATTATTGAAATATTAGCACATATCTTGGATTGTTCCTCTTCGGCAATATCCTGGTCCCAGCAATCCTCCTTTTCCCAACCGCACCGTGTGTTCATCCATTCATAAGTATCATAGGTCGAAGAATCACCGTACCATGGTAGCCAAGCCTCAGTGGACCATTCCCAATATTCCTCAGAATCAAATTTCCAGCCCCAATGAGACATCCAATAGTCATACCAACTATCCCAATAATAGAAATTTCCGCAGCCAAGTTTTAAAGTAGTATTCACGATCAATAAATCATTATAAAAATTACCAGGTTCTACTTCTAATGGCCAAAAGCCTGAAGTACGAATATATTGTGCATCTAATAATTCGCCAGTATTATATTTATAAACTTTAATTAGCGTTCGTTTACCAAGTTTACCGCATAATGGATATCCTCTACTACCTATGAAAAATGTATCTCCTGCTTTGAGTTCTTCAAAGGTATGGGTGTGCTCCCAAGTAGTCCACCAATTCCACCATAGACCATATGAGTATACTTCGATATCCACTTTTTGTTTACCCGTCCACATGAATGTCATATTGTGAACACCATCACACTGTAAACAGTTATTGACCACACTCATCAAATGCTGTACCGCAAAGCGTTCCTCACAAAAGACTATGGTACCATATTGCGGGTCAAGGCGTGACTCGCCTAACCAAAGTGTGCGTTCTATCCAATATCCACAGTACCATACCCAATGCGAATGCCACCAACCATATCCGCGACGCGGATCCTTGTTGATACTAAATAAGATATTATCCATTGCATCTTCGACTTCAAGGGCGAATCTACTATAATGATGGTATGAGGTGCCCATCTTCTTCCCAAAAGAGGCGACCTCAAATGGCCCATATTTCTGACCGGGTTCAAGTGGGAAGATGCAAGAATAAATGGTTGAAATTTCAGTTTCATCAACTAATTCACCACATGAATCGTATGTTTTTAAAATTAGTTTATCCCCAAACATGCCCGCGGGTAGACGGCTAGCATCAACAAATATTTGTTCATTCGCATTAACACTACAGAATGTATAAATTAGTTCCATTTCCCAAAAGTAAGGAGGACGAGAGATATAGTTATAAGCTAAAACTGTTTTGCCACATTCTTCGAATAGACCTTCTTCACTGCTGAGGGATTTAACGGTTATGTTTTGATAACCAACAGCAGCCCAACGACCGGGTGCTAATGGCTCAAGTAG
>CBFDAW010000567.1:0-2887 GCA_965602865.1 uncultured Thermoplasmata archaeon | reverse complement strand
ATTATCTGACGTGTTTAATTATCCTGGCACAAAAAAGCCCAAAATACAGAATATGATCGTGATCATATACATTGCTAATACTGCTTGTTGCTCGGTCATACGGTATTTATAAGGTAGAACCCATTTTAATGTTAGTTGATTTGGTACTCTTAATGTACCATCCTTACGTAAGCTCCCAAATTTGGCAATTTCATATCGCCGGTCATCGGATTTAAGTTTATGTTGAAATCGCCAGTAAACATACATAAGAAAATTAAATGTATGCGGTAAAAGCATTATGAACCCGGAAAAAAGATAACCTTGAATTACGATCAATAATCCAATACCCGCCCCAATCATCAAAGACCCCGTATTTCCTTCGAAGATCTGTGCGGGGTAACGATTGAAGAACCATAACGCAACAATCGCCCCCGATAAACCACCAATAGCAATTAGATTCCCAGTTGAGCCCTCGTATAAACTTTTTCCCAATAATGAAATTAAAATAATTGATGAAAGTCCAGATTGCAGCCCATTGAACCCAGAGTGCATATTGATTAAATTGGAGACCACAATGATATATAATGGGATTACTAAAAATCTATATGTACCCCGAAACGTGATCCCATCATAAAGTACAAAGTTCATATCCATTCTACCAATGAACGGTAGCCAGATTTCCTGTGGATCGAGGGTAAATATTATCGGTGTAACAAATAAGATAGGCATTAAGACTTTAAGCGTTCGACCAATATCCAAGTAATCGTCTACCATGCCAAATAAACCGAACATTAATATTACAAGCACTACGAAATAGTTGAACTCCACTAAATATGGGTCGCTGATCATTGTAATATCAAGGATATCGAAAACCCTGCGAGTGAAATAAATAATCAACGGAAAAATCGTAATCATAAGACCGCATGCGAATAGTAAAATCATACCGCCTTCGCGAGGGATATAGGTTTTTTTTCGTTTATAATAATCTCTCACTAGCATGCCATGTAATTTTAATCCACGTATCAATGTGGGCATTACTAAAAATGTAATGATAAATGACAATACCGTAATTACTACAAGTAGGATCAATCCATCCACTCTTTTTTTTTATTCTGATTTACGATAGTAAATTCTTATATTAAAAATTAATGCGTATTTGATTTTATTAATTTGATGAATAGATAAATTCTGGTAAAAAATAATTATATATTTTTTTCTGAACTTTGTTTTGGATACTGGGGTTGTTCTTTCTTTTGTTTTGAGATTATGCTCAATAGTATCTCCCGATCGCGTTGTGCGAATTCATGATCGGGGTTCAATTCAAGAACTTTATTAAAAGCGTTTATTGCTTCTGTAAAGTTGCCAATACTACCCAATAGTACACCTTTATTGTACCATACCGTAATATAATCTGGGTTAATCGACAACGCACGATTATAACATAATAACGCGTCATCTAGTCTATCAAGTGTCTTTAAAATCAAACCTTTATTCGCCCAGGCTAAATAATTCAATGGATCAAGCTTTATTGCCTTATCAAAAAATTCCAGTGCGGTTAAGGCTTCGTTAATTCTTCCCTGAGAAGATGCCCAGATTAGTTCGCCTTTTTGAATCCAATACAATGGATCGTTCTCGTCAACTTGTTTGGGTGGTTCTACTTGTAGTCCTTGCCCAGGAACAGTTTGTTTTTTTCCCACGGCTTGCCTATTTTGCACTTCGGCAACAATATTCTCATGCTCCTCTCTACTGATCTTCAATGATTCTCTGAGAAGAGTTAATATTGCTTCTTCATCGCTTGTTATCTTACCATCACTTAGCGCCTGTTCAACTGCTGTACGATAAGTATTGAGTGATGGTTTTTCGTACTCTGCTAAAAGCTCGTTCATTATTTCAATATGCTCATCTTCTGAAATTCCAAGTGTAGTTCGTAGTTCAATTAATATCCGAGCCTTTGTAGAGGTTACCTTCCCGTTGCCTTCTCTTAATGCTGTCTCTAAGGCCGTACGATAGGTTTCAATTTCTGGCCTGAATTTAACCTGCACATCCGCTTGGGTCATGTTTTCTCACTATTTTTTCTCTCAACATATCATAATAAATTTATAGTTTAAAAGGATTTTGGAGAGCTTAATGATTTAATAAAATTTGAATGTTCGCTAATAATTATATATGTGGTAAGATGACTGAGTTCGGGGATGCTGATGTAGTTATCATCGGCGGTGGTGTAATTGGTTGTGCCATAGCATATGAGCTAGCACGATATAAATTAATCGTTTACCTGGTTGAACAACAACCCGAATTATGCTTTGGTGCTAGCGGCGCTAATACAGGTTTAATCCATGCAGGATTCAATCCAAAACCAGGGTCATTAAAAGCAAAGTTCAATGTGGAAGGTAACAAATTAATGCAAGAGGTTGCATTAGAGCTCCAGGTACCATTTAACCGTGTAGGTGCAATAGTTTTAGCAGATATTACGGGTTCACACTCTAAACTTACTTCATTAATTCACCGCGGCGAAGAAAACGGTGTGGAAGGATTAAAGATTGTAACTGGAGCAGCTCTTCGACGACTTGAGCCTAATATAAATAAGAACATATCCGGTGCACTTTTTGTACCCAGTGCGGGAATTATTTCGCCTTATGAATTGACAATAGCACTGGCAGAAAATGCTGCTATGAACAATGTCAACATAAGTTTGTCTACACGAGTAATAGACATTATTGAAAAACATGATTGCATCCAAGCAGTTGAAACTAACAAAGGGAGGATAAATACACGATTTGTAATCAATTCAGCAGGCGTATTTGCCGATGATATCGCAGGTTTAATAGGATTGAAATCGTTTTCTATTACACCACGGCGCGGAGAATATTTAGTCTTGGATAAACACTTTAGTGGATTAGTTAAACAT
>CBFDAW010000566.1:0-2908 GCA_965602865.1 uncultured Thermoplasmata archaeon | reverse complement strand
GCTTCTTCCTTGATCTCCTTTGCGTTCAAGACCCGGACGGGGATGGTAAGTTTTACACCCTCTAGCTCATGGGTCCATTGATCGTCATCCCATAAGGTCACATTAATGTAATATGTACCCGAATAATAGTATGTATGGTACAACTCGGGATCTACCTCGAACGGTGCGGTACCGTTCAATGCTGAATGTGTCGGCGGATACCGTGGCTCGGGGGTTATGCCGTTGTTATAAAAGGTCATCAAACCGGTTCCAGTCCTATCGCCCCAATCCAAGGTACAATACAGGTCATCACTGCCCTGATCACTCAAGGTGATCGGTAACTTCATCTCCTCTTCGGGGAAGAATATTACTGACGGCGGTGCGTTGATCTCCGGTGCGGCGTTTATAGACGTAACATCGAACTTTACCTTGAAGAAGTCAGGCTCAATGATTTCCTCCAAACCGTACGGGACACCTTTAAACTGCCACTCTAGGGTTCTTCCCATCCAATCATCCCATGCTTGGGTGAATGTGGGTGTGCCCGAAAAGGTCTGACCGTAGAATGTAACCTTACCGCCTACAGGACCTGAATTTAGATCACCCGTGGCACCGTTATATGAATGTACACCTTTATCCCACACGGCAAAGATTAGCTCATCGGGATATCCTGAATAACATGCAGCTAAGCTGGCGCCATTGAAATTTATGTACCGTTCAATGGTATACCCATAGGGCGAGCCGCCACTTACTAAGTATGTATTCCCCGCGTATGGGGGATAACCATCTGTGATTCCCATATAGTTATCTACTACATAATTATACGTGAATCCTGAGTAACCATGACTTGCATAGTCACCCAAGGATAATTGTTCGATTGTATGTGCTGCAGTTCTTCCATAAACATACAAGGATACACCTTTATCAATGATACCCGATTTGATGGTTTTTGAATGTGCCCTATAAAATGTGCTACTACTATAATCACATAGGAATACAATTGTATAATTAGTGAACGGCAATGTGGTACTCCATTGTTTATAGTCGAATAACCAGCCTTTTTCCATTGCCTGTTTAACCACCCAGTCATATAACACTTTTTCGTCACTACTTGGTGATGCACCCTGGGTTACTAGTAATATCTTGGGATGGAAGATCTTGTAGGAATAATTAATAAATCGTACCTCAACAGGCATATCGTCATCGTATAAATATAGACCAGTAGTGCTTTCCTCAAAATCATCGTTATACGGTATCTTGATCGGTGGGATTACACCATGAGTGACATCATCGATCACCGTGGTGGTGGTGACCGGACCAGTAATATCACCAGTTGTCCAGGTCTCGGAGCCGTCCGTATCAAACCAGTAACTCCAGGTCTCGGTCGGCCCACTCCCAGGGTCAATGAACGGAATCTCTGGCGTGTACAGTGCATTCTCTTCGGAAACCAGTCTATAAGCCAGGTCGGTCTTATTTAGTACGGGCCAAATATTTCTCACTTCAAAATTTACATAATATTCACCGACCGCCATGTCATCATCGCGTACACGAATAGTGAGAGTGTAAGTATCCTGGTCCGTAAGAGTTGGGTTATCATCGCTGTACAAGTGTTGATGTTTCGGCAGCATTTTCCATGGACCATGGTCGGTTAAATTGAAGTCCTGAGTCACTGCAAAGTATACATTGCAAACTGTACCATTATCTGCGGTATATACATAAGCAACTCCTCGTGCTGCCAATGAATTTTCGCCTCCATACATAATGCTTGGATAATTTGTAGTTGAGTTAAACACTGGTGGTGAAGTAATTCCTCGTTCACCAGTCCAATATGGTAGCTCGTTCACTGTCATCATGATCGCATATGGTCCTTTTAGTGGATCTATGGCCACATCTTTCTTTTGCCACATCACATATACATATCCTCGATCATCAACTCCTACTGTGGGATTATAATTCGCATGCGAAGTATTGGAGGTTAATGGCTCTACACTGCCCCAACTACTTGTGGTTGCATCCCATTTGATGTATTTGATCATGTTTGGTGATGGCTCAGCATCCCAAACTACATGCATATTATCATCAAGATCTATTACAATACATGGATGCGAATTGCTGTTTGTTAGCGAATTCGTGAGCATTATCTTTGAGTCCCAACTGCTTGTTGTACCTACCATCTTTCTATATTGTATATTAGGAACAGCGATCGTCGTAGTTTGCCCTGACCAAACCACATGGACATTATCATCGCTGTCCACTGCAATGGATGGATATTGATGATACATACTAGTTGTATCAGTGGTTAGCATGGTAGTTGAGCTCCAGGTACCAGTTGAGGAGCGGCTAATATAATAAATATTATATGCCGCAGTATTTGTTGTGTCCTGTCCTTGCCAGACAATATGCACAGTATCCTTAGAATCAACAGCAATAGCAGGTGCCATATGTAATGTCGGCGCCGCTGTTCCGGATGTTACCATCTTAAAGTTACCCCAAGTCTGACCACCATCTGCAGAATTGGCGTAGCGGATATTTCTAACACTTGAGTATTCGGAGGAATAACCGCTCCAGACCACATGCAAATTGTCTTCAGAGTCGATCGTAAGACTGGGCTCGAATTGGTCATAGCCAGCAGAGGTTTTATCAGTGGTCACTTTGGTTGGATTCCACGTTTCACCAACGTCTGATGAATTGCTAATATATATCTGATGGTTCTTGCCGTCAAGATCTTGCAAAATGGCATAAAAATTATCATCACTATCTTTTACCAATTTTCTGCCGTTGTTATATTCCGTAGCATCGCATTCTGTATCTTCTTTCACGATACCGCCAGTACTACCCGAAAATATTTGCCACTCACTTACTGATGGGTTGCTTACTTGAGACTGGGGCGGTTCTGCATAGCCAATTAAGTTATATAATCTGAACTTCGTTG
>CBFDAW010000565.1:0-2910 GCA_965602865.1 uncultured Thermoplasmata archaeon | reverse complement strand
GAGGGAAATTTATCTGCGAACCAATGGAGAGATCCATGAATGTAATGACACCGACGCCGGTGGCGACGAGCCCTGATATCGCCGAAATTGCCGAACGGACGAGCAATGCCTGTCTAGCATCCCGCGTCCGTCAGTTGAGCCGCATTGTTACACGGGTCTACGACGATGCAATGCGACCGCTGGGGATTACGGCCAGCCAATATACTTTGTTGGCACAGCTCGGCCAGCAAGACGGGATAACCGCCGTTGAGATTGGATTTACACTGGATAATACCCGGCTCAGGATTAGTTTCAGTTACCCCTTCATTAATAGAAATATATATACCATTGAAGGTAATATAATCTTGAATGATTCGGAAAGATAAATCTACTCAACAGAAACTCTCCGGCACTGGAGCTTCAGAAAAGGATTCATACAACCAGAATAAAGTATCCACTAATAACGATGCAGACCATGGCACTTCAGGCGGTGAGCTCACACATATGCGCGGGGCGAAAATATTCACGGTTGGTGAAATCTCCAAATTAATTAAAAATTATCTTGAGAGAAATGAGAATTTCAATAATATCTGGTTAAGGGGAGAGATATCAAATTTTACTCTTCATCGCTCAGGGCATATGTATTTTGACCTGAAAGATGAAGATAGCGTCATCCCGTGCGTGATGTTCCGGAACGCAAACCAACATCTTAAATTTCAACCGGACCACGGCATGAAAGTACTTGCGCACGGGTCGATTAGTATCTATTTACCGCACGGGAGATATCAGTTCATATTAACAGAACTTCTACCGGATGGTCTGGGGGCATTACATCTTGCTTACTTACAGTTAAAGGACAAATTATCTAAAGAGGGATTATTTGCTCTTGAACACAAATTACCACTCCCACGGTTCCCGTGTGTAATCGGCGTTGTGACCTCACCAACCGGTGCCGCAATTCGTGATATCATCCAAGTAGCTACCCGACGGTACCCCGGGATTCACATTTTGCTTGCACCAAGTAAGGTGCAGGGTGATGGCGCCGCTGATGAACTCGTAGCCGGTATTCTACTCTTACATCAATTTAAGGAAGTTGATATCATCATTATCGGTCGTGGTGGTGGGTCGTTAGAAGATCTCTGGGCATTCAACGAAGAATCAGTTGCAAGAGCTATTTACAATTCAACAATTCCAATAATTTCTGCAGTGGGTCATGAGACTGATTTCACCATCGCTGACTTTGTTTCTGATGCCCGAGCACCTACCCCTTCTGCGGCTGCTGAAATGGCAGTACAGGATATCGTCGAATTATCACGATCAATAACCAAAAATATCCAGTATATCAAACAAAACTTTGAGAATACCGTTCATAATTATCGTTTACATTTACGGCGGCTACTGGAATCACCTGTTTTTATTCGGCCTCTGGATGGAATAGACCACCAAAAACAAACCCTGGATCACCTCATTAATGATATCTCTTCTAACATATTCCATTATTATGAATTAAAACGATCAAAATTGACAAATAACCTGGCAAAATTATCCGCGTTAAGTCCAAAAGCCATTTTAAATCGCGGTTACAGTATGACTATAAAATTGCCAGAAAATAAATTAATCTCAAGCGTAGAAGCCGTGTCAATAAAGGATAAAATAAAACTGATTCTGAAAGATGGTTCGGTAAAATGTGAAATTAAAGATAAATTGAATAATAACGATTTTACGGATAAAAAAAAATAGGATAGGGATTATGATGATAGAAAATAATGATACCACCTTAGATCTGGAGAAAGAGGGCTTGACCTTTGAGAATGCTGTGGAAAAATTAGAAGCACATGTACGCACTCTTGAACAAGGTGAACTAACGTTGGATGAATCGTTAAGAATTTTCGAAGAAGGCATGAAACTTGCTAAATTTTGCGGTAAAAAGTTAGATGACGCTGAGCAAAAGATCGAGATACTACTTGAGAAGAACGGTGAATTGATAAAAAAACCCTTTGAAATAACTGAAAATGAAGATTGAAATTAGAATTATCCAAATGCGCGGTTCATATCTATCTTCCACCTGTAATCAGAAAATCTTATTCATTTGCATATTTGTTAATCATAACCTGCATGGGTGGGACACCTAACAATAAAAATATTTTAATAGTGTCTTTTAGAGTCGGATCAATAATTGTCCCCAAAATAAATCTCGCCTCGGGTTTAATACGAGATTTGATCTGATCGGCTAATCCTTCGACCTCAGCAAGCATCATATCTTGCCCGCCGGTTACGTTTAATAATGCTTTTTCTACCCCCGCAAGCTCTACATTTAATAATTTTGAATCTATTGCCTCAAAGAGCGCATCTTTATGCCTAGTAATATGCTGACCTTTGCCAAAGCTAACTATACCAACATTTCCGCCTTTTACAATGATCTTCAAATCGGCAACATCGACATTTATCAATCCTGGACGAGTGATCACATCAAGTATTTCCTGGATCAGTTGAGGGATTAATTTGAACTTAAACGTTTCAAAATAAGGTACTAATATTACAATCTCCGCAATTAATCGTAGTTTTTGAAGTGTTTTGTTCGTAGCATATACATTTTCCACTTTACCAAAATATCGAGGTAAGCTAACGAGTACTATTGAAAGAATATTGGTTTTTTTGGCTAACTCCGAAATAATCATTGTATTTTCAATATCATATTCATCATCTAAACAGGTAAAAATAAAGATTATGTCCATGCCCCTTACAATTTTTACAATATTTTTATGTGGTTTGCTAGGTTCAGTGTCGAGTTGTTTGGTAAGTTCTAAGTTATCCTCCAGAATAGATTTTTCACCGCTAGTTCCGGCTGGGGGCGATTCAATAGGTTTATGTTCTATTTTTATTAAACCCAATCTTTTCTTAAGTTCATAAAACACTTGCGAGGCGCGTTCG
>CBFDAW010000564.1:0-2911 GCA_965602865.1 uncultured Thermoplasmata archaeon | reverse complement strand
GATGATACCGAGGATTTGGATGATGATAATGATGGTATGCCGGATAAGTTCGAGTACACTTATAAAGATGCCCTGAACCCATTGGACCCAACCGATCGTGATCTTGATTATGATGATGATGGGTTCACTAATTACCGTGAATATCTGGGTAATGATAATGCAGAGGGCAACGAGGACTGGTCAAACCCGGAAGACCCGACGAGTAAGCCGAATATAGCACCAACTGTGACTTTCAAAGCGGCAGACTCAATTTCTACCGGCGGTGAGACGATCCCACGAATATCCATCGAAGCAAAACAAAGAATAACTTTAAATGATACATTATTAACGGTAACGGATGAGAACGAAGACCAAGGCTTAACATATAAATGGGATTGGGGTGATGGAAGCGATGTTTACACGAAATCTGGTGTACGACCTAAATCCGATGCACCTCAAGAACATACCTATGATACCGCGGGTGTGTATACCATCAAATTGCAGGTGATCGATAATATTAATAATATAGGAGAAGGAAAATTAAGTGTGGATGTCACCCTTCCCACGGGTGCAACTGAAATAGTAATGGATATCCCAAGTGAAAAAGACTTATTAGAAGATAAGAAAACTATCCAACGCTCAGGTTGGATCGCATACAATATTGCTGATGTAAAAAAGGGTGAAAGGATCACGATAGATTTTTCAGCAGAGCCAAGCCTTGGGACTGCTGACAATTTAAGCATTAGAGTTTTTATAATTTCCGAAAAAGATTTTAATATTTACAAACAGAATTCGCCCGAGACAGAAATAATTCCGCGTAAATATGAAGAATATTGGTCTGGTCCGGTTAACTCAACTGTTCAAAGTAAAAAAATAGTAATCAAAGTAGAAGAAGATGATACTCTATTGGTAATCTTTGACAACAGCTATTATAAGGAAGGAAAAGAACAAATAGTATTCGATGAACCTGTTGAGTATGCTGTTTCCATCCGGCGAGAAAGACTCACAGCATTTACATATGAGAATTGGATTTTTCTATTATCGTTAATATCAATCTCTATTGTTATTATTTTAATTATCGCATTATATACAAAAATGCACCGGGATAAACTATTGGAGAATAAGATCAGAGCGCAGATTTTAGAATATATAAATGAGAATCCCGGAGTTCATTATCGTAAGATTTTGAGCGATCTTAATCTACAAATGGGTGTATTAACACATCATCTCCACATGCTTGAACAACAATATTATTTAAAGTCACATCATGATAACATGTACCGCCGATATTATCTGGCTAGTGCTAAAATGGACACGATGGCTAAATTATCAGACCCTCGAGCGCGAATTTTGCACATGATCCAAAGCCGACCCGGGATCTCGCAATCCGGTATTGCCAGGGATCTAAACCAAAACAGGAAGAGCGTGCATTACCATGTAAAAAGATTATCAGATGAAGGTTTGGTACATATAGAACCTAATGGGCGTGAAAGTAAATGTTTTTATTATCAAAACTGTTCCACAATGCTTAAATAATCGTTGTAAAAGTGTTCCAATCTTTATTTTAATAGTATAATTTATTTTTTTTTAATAAGATTGGAGGGCTAATATGACAAAAGTAAGAAGAAAAAATAGAAAAGTGAAAAAGAGTAGGAACAAAATATTGTATTTGATAGCCGGGTTGGTGATTGCAATTTTCATCTTTACCGCCGGTACCATGGCTATAATGGTATCAGATGAGATAGAAGAACAGCAGCCGCCACAGAGGATCGAAGAACCGCATCTGTATGTTGAGGATGTGTTTTTTCTTAAGTCAAATACACGAGCGGATGACGCATCCCTAGACCTTACCTCAACGGTATACATAACAAACGATGGTTTAGCAGATGCAATGGATGTGAAGATCATCGCATTTCCCATCGATGAAGATAAGAATCTAGCCATGGATAAAACCGAAAAGAAAATAGGAAGGATCCCGGTGCAAAAGACCTCGGAGGCGGAGTTCGTCATTAATGTACCGTCTGGGGCACGGCATGAGGTTGAACTTATCATCTTTGAAAATGGTAGGCTGCTTCTACGTGGCAGTGGCTCCGTTATAATCCAAGGGACACATTCCAGCACACAAAAATACACCACGCGCGAGGTCAAAGGTACGAGCAATGATAAGGACTATGACGGTCTCCCGGATGCCTGGGAGCAGTACTATGGCTTGAACCCCTCGGACCCCGGTGATGCCCAAAACGACCCGGATGGGGATGGAATTAATAATTTGTATGAGTACTATGGTAATACTACGCCATGTGATACTGCGATGGATAAAAGGGAAGATGACGATGGATTGGCTATGAAATATGGTAGTGTGGGTTTTGTTGGATTACTCGTGTTAATTATTATTATAATTATAATTTTTATAATATTAATTACAGTAGTAAGGAGTAATCCATCAAAGCGGCAAAGTAGAAAGAAAAGCACTCCCCAACCTAGCTGGTTAAGCTCACATGGCGGCATTGGGTCTTATCAACATTTACCATATCATCCTGGTCCCTGGGCGTGCCCCAAATGTGGTGGATTACTTAATAATGACACATGTGTGAAATGTGGGACTCAATATTCTATCAACCCATCACAACCGGCACAAGTACCAAATACTTCAGATAATAAAAATCTAAGTATATAAATAACAAATCGACCGGTATCGTTGAAATTCCAATAGACGTTAATAAATAAAAATAAAATAAGAATTGAAGTTGGGATAAGTTAGGTTTAATAATTGAAGATATATAATAGATTCTTTAAAAAAAATTTGATGGAAATATCTTGGATGCAAGATTATGATAATTCGATCACTTACCCAGAAGTTTTACATTGTTGCTTTGTTCATCTTGGTCTCAGCATTAGTTCTAAGCTTTTTTGCTGCCCCGAAGGATAATAA
>CBFDAW010000563.1:0-2916 GCA_965602865.1 uncultured Thermoplasmata archaeon | reverse complement strand
ATAGCATGCACTACCTCAATTGCTCTTGCAAGAATTGAATCAAAGATATTATATCTCGGTGGCGTAAAACCAATTTTCTTAGCCAAATCTTTTGCATTATCCGAAAGATTATGAAAATTCAAATTAAATCTTGCAAGCGGTCCAACTAAAAAAGTATCACTATTTTTAATAATAGAACCTTTTGCATATGAATAAAGAATCTGCTCCTCTTCGATATATTTCCTATACTCGGATTCATCCGCATCCAAACCATTCATTGATTTCATTCTACCTTCATTAATAGCATATTCTTTATTATTTGAAATTGCTATCTGCTCGCATTTTCTATTAAGCTTTGGATATTCCAAACCACTAAATAACCGAACAGTTTCTACTGTGTCTTTCTGTGCTTTTTTCAATTGTTGTTTGAGTGTTTCCAATTGCCTCTTTTTGGGAATATTTGTAAATCCATTTACCACGGCATATACTGGGTGTACTGCTCGACCACCGATTAAATCACCGATATCATTAGCTAATTTTTTTAATCTCAAGGTTCTCTTTAAAATTTCTGGTTTGTCCACACTCAAGGATAATAGACTATCATGTTTGAAATAATCGGGTAGGGTCAAGTAATATAAACTTAATACATGGCTGTTCATGATAGCACTTAGTGCAAGAATCTTTCTTAGATCTCGTGTTTGTTTGCTAACCTCCAATTCGAGTGCGTTTTCAATAGCACGTAATGATGTAATTTGATGAGCAACGGGGCATATGCCACAAATTCGTGAGGTTAATTCATGTACCTCGTCAAATCTCCTACCAATTAAAAAGGCTTCAAAGAATCGCGGGGGTTCAAATATTTTTAATTTAACATCAACAGTCTTTTTATTAAATTTGATATCTAATGCGCCTTGTCCTTCAACTCTAGCGATATAATCCACATTAATCGTTTTCAATTTAGTCACTCACCACTCGCCTCCTTATAGAATTCATCAGTTAATCCGGCATATTTACGAAACTTCCGTATAATCTCTTCATCACTTAATCCGCATTCCTTGAATGCTTGGGCAAGATATTTTGGGTTTGGGTCATCCATAGGGCCATAGCAGCCTTCACATACACGTCCACCCGATGGACATAGCGCACCACAACCGGCACGCGTAACCGGCCCCATGCAAGGCTCTTTTAAGCTTGTAAGCAGGCAAACATTTTCTTTCAGTTTACATTCGACACAAACAGAATGCGGTCGATGGTATACACGTAAATTCTGTAACGATTTAACAAGAAATCCCATGATCAAATTTTTATCGGGCGGGCAGCCGGGAATGTAAGTATCAACCTTAACATATTCATCAATCCCATGAAGCGGGAATGAGTCGAGTACCGAAGTATTTTCATACACCTTTTCCTCGACTAAACGCTGAGTTAACCAGCCTCTAATCGATGGTATACAACCAGTACCGGCACAATCGCCCAAAGCAACTACCTTTTTAGATATTTCTCTAATTTTTTTAATTTCATGTAACTCACGCGGTGTTGAAATTGAGCCCTCAATTAAGCTAATATCGTACGGCCCGTCAATATTATCTCGTTTAGCCATTTTAAAATATAAAAAATTGATTTTATTTAAAATCTCTTCGAACTCATCAATAACCCTTAAGAACTCCATCTGGCAACCTGCGCAGCCAGTGAATTTAAATACCGCAATTTCTGGTTTATCCACTAAAATCTACCACCTAAATTTCCATATCCGGTAAGTTCTTAATTTCCGAATACCTAAATACAGGGCCATCTTTACATACAAATTTTGGTCCGATTTGGCAATGACCACATTGTCCGAAACCACAGCGCATACGGCGTTCCAGCGAAACATAAATTTGATCGGGTGTGAAATTTCTTTTTAATAGATCTTGAATCACAAAGTGCATCATAATTTCCGGACCACATATTAAAACAATAGCATTCTTTGGTTTAGTTTCCATTTGGTTAAACAATGTAGTTACTAACCCTACATTATATTCCCAGTCCATACCTTTTGGCACTTTATCCACTGTAAAAGCAACACATGTACCTTTAATTTGAGTTAAATGTCGGTATTTATCCATGAATAAACAATCCACCGGTGAACGTGCCCCATACAAAATCTCCAGGTTACCATATTCACTCTTGTTTGTTTCGATAACTTCCACAGCAGGCCAAATTGGTAAGATCCCCAGACCGCCGGTTACTATTAAGATTTCCTTACCTTTCATCACTTTCATGGGCCAGCCGGTACCGAATGGTCCGCCGAGCCAGAGTGAATCACCAGGTTTTAATTTATCCAATATAGTTGTAAAACTTCCAACCTTACGAATAGTGGTTGAAAAAGTTTTAGTGTTTAAAGGATTTGAGGATAAAGAGAAAGCTGCTTCACCTACACCTAAAATAGATAATAGAATAAATTGCCCAGGCTTGAACGAGAAATTTTTCTGAAGTTTTTTATCGATATATCTGAGAGTGTAAGTTTTTGTATTATAGGTTTCACTTTGGATATCAACGATGGCTACTTCGTCGCGCATGTATGGGTCTTTCATTTTGTCTCACCCCTCAGTGCTTTTATTGTTTCCCGAATGTCAATGCCGACCGGGCACACCTTTATACATCGTCCGCAGCCGATACATTTTGGTGTACCGAATTGATCTTTGCTCCAGGCTAAGTTATGTCCTTGGAATTGGCGTAACCGATCTTTTCTGGACGAACGAAAATTTCCACCCATTGCCACACTTGAAAATTCCTTTAACAGACACACATCCCAAGTTCTATATCGTTCGCCTTTTTTTAGTGATAAGTCAACTTTATCTCTGATGTCAAAGCAAAAACAAGTGGGGCAGACCATTGCACATTGTCCGCAGTCTATACATCTCTCACCAATTTCATCCCAGTATGGGTGGTCCAAAT
>CBFDAW010000562.1:0-2925 GCA_965602865.1 uncultured Thermoplasmata archaeon | reverse complement strand
ACTATGGATGATCCTAAAAAATCAATGTAGTGTTATTATGGGGCACATCTGGGCTCAAACTCAACTCAAGCGGATCCGAGCTAATTTATTCCACATTTATAGGTGGTAATAATTTGGATAATAGTATTGGTATTGTTATAGATACAAAAGGTAATTCATTTGTAACGGGAACGACATTTTCAACAGATTTTCCTACTACACCGGGTATTTTTCAAAATTCCTTACGGGGACACGCTGATGTTTTTGTTTTAAAGCTTAGCACTAATGGGTCAGAACTTATTTATTCAACATTTATTGGCGGAAGTGGAGCGGGACATGAATTTAGTGAGGGTATTGCAATAGATACTTTGGGAAATGCTTACATAACAGGAGTGCCAAGTTCAATGGATTTTCCCAATACAACTGGTGCATATGATAGAGTTTTTAATGGTACTGGTGATAGTTTTATTCTCAAACTAAATCAAACGGGATCAAAACTTATTTATTCAACTTATATCGGAGGTAATAAAAATGATTGGGCGAGAGGCATTACCGTAGACTTGATGGGGAATGCATACGTAACCGGAAAAACGAATTCAACGGATTTTCCTACTACGGATTACGCATGCGATAAGTCATATAATGGTACTGGTGGGGATTGTTTTATTTTGAAACTTAATCAAACAGGATCAAAACTTATTTATTCAACTTATATAGGAGGGGATAAATTAGATGCAGGAGAGGAGATTAAAGTAGATTCTATCGGGAATGCATTTATTACAGGAATTACAATGGGTTCAAATTTTCCCATTACACCAGGTGCATATGATACTTCATATAATGGTAGGATAACCGATGTGTTTGTTCTTAAGCTTAATCATAACGGTTCAGCCATTATTTATTCTACATTTGTCGGCGGAGGTGAAACTGATTCTGCGCGTTCTATAGTTCTAGATTTGTCTGGAAATGCATTTGTGACGGGCCACACGTATTCGACAAATTTTCCAACTACACTTAATTCTTATGATGAATCTTATAATGGGGTCGTTGATGCGTTTATGTTCAAGGTTAATTGGAATGGTTCCAATCTTATTTATTCAACATATCTAGGTGGAAATAGTATTGATTATGCATGGGGCATTGTGTATGATCCTTCAAATAATATTTATATAACTGGATTCACGAACTCATCTGATTTTATTATAACTCCGGAAACATACCAATCACCATATGATAAACAAGGTAGTGTCTTCGTACAAAAATTTTCATTCCGTTCAATCATTAATATCACGGCATTAACATTGCTTAAAAACTCAACACCAACAAATTTAATCTATTCTCGATTTTCAACATATACTTTCAGGGTCAACATTACCGATACTGAATCTATATCCGATTTAGAATTAGTCCGTTTAAACTTCGATCCTGGTGGTTTAAACATTCAACTCCTTTGGACTCGTGCAACCGGGCAGTTCTCCAAGATCTTTGATCCAAAAAAATATATTATTCTTGAACCCTCAAGTAATGCTTTTAATGATTCTATTTATAAGTGGACTATAAATTTTAATGTAATTTTCAATTGGAACTATCCGGACGAGAATTTCAACGATGTTCAAGCATATGCGACCTCCGCAATCTTATCACCAGCATGGTTCAATGCTACGGAGTTCTATCACGTCGAAAACGATCTGGTATTCAACGGCTCCCTATCCGTAACCGGGGACAATAATCGAACTATCGGAGACGGCGAGCTTGTGCGTGGTGGAGAAAGGCTAAATTGGACTGGGTTAACGGTCGTATATGAAAACACGACAGATATTTACCCGCCAGCAGATGAGTTCAATGTTACACTCTGGGACGAAGCGGATAATTCTTGGGTAGATTCTCCATTATCTGGTGAGAATTTTACCATCGATGCTGCTGTGGACCTAGCAACAGATTTAGATGGAAATATACATATAATTAATATTACCAGAATACCACCGGAATGTGATAAAACCAATGAAAAATTCATGATTAAGATTGATGGGGATAATGTAATATTTTCGAATCCGATTCCAAATAAGAATATTTGGCAGACCACATCTTATGTAGACGTTGGTATTAACATTATCGATATTGGCGGCGGATTTGTAAATGGATCAAGTGTGAAGTATAGCTTTTCAACTGATAATGGCACAAATTGGACTGAATGGATAGGTTTTCCTAAATTAAAATCTGGAGTTAGTGTTAACCCACAAGAGATAGTAATCTTCCCAGATGGAAAAAATAATCTCGTAAAATGGAAAGCAGAGGATTCCGTTGGAAATGGCCCTGTAGAAAGCGAAGAATACCGAATCTTTGTAGATACTGAAGAGTTGCTTTTCTCCAATGGGTATCCAACCGAAAAAAATGAATCGCCAACAGAGAATGTTGAAGTTGGAATTACTATTTCAGATGTAACCTCAGGTGTTGATGCATCAACTGTGGAATATGCAATTTCAATAAATTCTGGTGCTTCTTGGACGGCATGGATACATGTTTCAGGTTTAAACTCAGGAAATAGTATTAATGTAACATTTAACTTGATATTCCCAAATGGCACGAGCAACAGGATTAAATGGCGAGCCACAGATATCGCGGGGAATGGACCCATGGAATCCAAATCATATATAGTTATAGTTAATAAATGGCTACAAACCCTTAAACCTCGGGTTAAGCTCTGGGCACCCGAGAACGGGTCAATAATATCTTCGATCAAACCGACATTATCCTGGTCGGTCGAGTACGAAGGCAACGAGATTTTATCATACGATGTATATCTAGACACTAATGAAGCTCCTGTAGAATACGAGAAATGCCCAAATATATATTTTTTACCCCAAGGCACTCTTGAAGATAATAAAACATACTACTGGAAAGTTGTACCATGGGCGGGTGCAGTCCGGTGTCCTGAATCAGAGACAT
>CBFDAW010000561.1:0-2926 GCA_965602865.1 uncultured Thermoplasmata archaeon | reverse complement strand
TTACCAGAAGAACGATTCTGATTTACATTTAGAGTACTAGAATAATCCTCTATATTATCAGAACAATCCTGCGAGTTGGAATTCCAATCTGTGACAAAAATATATGAGTCGAAACCTAGTGATGTATTATAGTTCATATTAGCAAGGGAAATACCTGTTTCAAGACGTTGTGAGTCTAGTGCGGCTTGAACTACATTTACAAACTCCCAGGACCACTCTACCGTTCCATTATATTGATAAATATTTTTACTTAATATTCTATTATTCTTACCTGTGATTTGTATTCTATAGTCTGCACCAATTGGCAACCATTGTGATGGATAACCCGTATCTGGATTCTTATCAATATCCATGAATATATGAATCACATCTTCACCAAGTCGTTCAGGAGGCGCTAGTTCCGGTGGCGGCTCGGTTGTAATATAGGGATTGTGATCATCTAGGTCTCGATAATTCGGACAATCATCACCATCAATATCGTCATCAACCGAGTCTTGAATACCATCATTATCAAAATCAAATTCAAAACCGGGTTCATCAGTATCTGGTATGCTATCTAGATCAGTATCAACCTTTATGGGCGGAGGTGTTGGGCTTGCCGTGGTAAAATAAAGCGGTTCCACAGGAATCGAAGTGCCCCCTAATATTGTTCCCGCAACAGACATATAAAAACATGCGATGTTATTTTGCAAAACAATTCGTGAATCCTGTAAATTTATATTTGGGTTTTGAATTTGATTAACATCATAATCCACTATTGGTTGTACACCAAACCAATCTATAAAAACACCATCGATCACAATATTTTTCGGTGGAGCAATAATATAACATAATTTATGGCTCTCCTGTTCTATTGAAACAGTACCATCAGAAATAATAACCTTTTTAAGATGAATACCGAAGGAACTATATGGTTTTGCATTTTCATTAATTCTGGTAATAACCCCGAGGTTCATGGTTTTACCGCTTTGGATTTTTAAGGCGGGGTTAAAATCAAGAGTCACCTCACCGTTTACAAAGTTCCCATCTAAAGAAAAGAATGCATTAAAACCTTCATCCTCACCACTTAATGATATTAATGAAACCTCGGCAATGTCAGTATCTAAGATCGTACCTTCACGGCTAAAGGTTAATGAATTAATTGTAATGTCATCGTAAACTGCATTTAATTCTAATCTGAGAACCTCTTGGTTCGTGTTTATTCCAAGTACTTCACTCATGGTCGAATAAGTTTTTACATCTAACGTCCCAGAAACCGGGTTCAGGCTTGTATCTGAATAATCCATTGAGCCACTATTATCCATGAATTGAAAATATACATTGACATTATTATCCATTGAATTTATGAATGTTTTAGTTTCTAAGCGTTGGGTGTCACATTTTGCAGCAATTGTATGTTCGAAGTCCCAACCATTCCAATCATTCTGCGATTTTTCAGATTGGAAAACATACCGACCGGCTCTTTTTATATTATTATCACAGCCCACAATTTCCAGCATCGTATCTGCACCCATATCCGCAACATGATAACCTGTTAATGAATTACTATCTGTGTCTATAAAAATATGTGCTCTATCAGCACTATAACCAGTTAATGACGACTCCAGATTACCGGCAAACATCGTTCCTTTTACATCCAGATATAGATATATCTCATTTTCCTGAGTGATGGAGCTATAATGTTCAATATCGACATTAGGGTTTTGTACATTATTTGAATCAGTTATTTTGGCTTTACCAGACCAATCATTAAAGTCGCCGTCGATGTTCATGGTTTCCTTTAGGTCTATATCTACGGTATAGAATAGTACGGGTAAAATTAGAATGAACAATGCAATTAAAAATGATATGATTTTTGCACGACGGTTTCTAATTTTTAAAATCGCGATATTACGAAATCTCATGTTTCTATATCTTATACCAAACCCATTCGTTAGACCGTTACCATTGGTTAACCCGTTACCATTCGTCAAACCATTACCATTTGTTAGACCATTGCCATTTATCAGACCTAAAGCATTTGTCACTTGCATACCATTGGTTAACCCATTACCATTCACCAATCCTATTGGTTTACGGCCTAAAGGATGAAATGAAGATTCTTTTATCCCACTTGTCAGTTCATTTTTATTCATTATCCCTTTTGATGAAACATTCGTCCGTTGTATTGATGGCTCTACTAGGTTAGTTAACCCCTTGCCATTCACGATGCCTTTTGGTGAGGAGACAAGTGAAGGTGAGGGAGATGTTGCTTGATCTGTTAAACCTTTGCCATTCACTAATCCCTTTGGAGAAAACAAATTCGAACCAAATAATCTTTTTTCTTTAGTTGATTGAGAAATAGTTGGACCTTTGCCATTTGTTAAGTGCGTGGGATATTTCAGATTTTGTTGACCCATTATCCCGGGTTGAATATCTTTAATGGGTATCGGAATTTTGTCCTCATCTTCCAACCCATGGATGAGCATATCCGTAACTGAGATCTTTTTTGTAATCGATTTTGTTTTCCCCTTCTCCCTTCGAGTATCTTTATTAATTTTAGCCTTTGCCATTTTATAAAAGTTTTTACATTTTTTATTTTTTGGATCCACTTTCAAAACGATCTCAAAAGAGGTAATAGCATTCTTATAATCCTCTTTGAAGAAATAGTCCATCCCTAAATCTGCGTAAAATTTCACTGAAAATAATTCTTTTTCGGCATCTTCGGATTTTTTGCTTAATTTAACTAAAACATCCAGAAATGATAGGTCTTTTATTGGTAGTTTCTCAATTTTCTTGGGTTTACGGAGTAATGAGATTCTTGATTTTTTTGGATCTCTCATGGACTCTTCAAAGGCATGACTAGCCCAGTCAGGGTAATTTTTACTGGCTGTTTTTTCAAGTAGTTTTGTCCGTTTCGTGGAAAATTTAAGTTATTTGTTTTTTA
>CBFDAW010000560.1:0-2935 GCA_965602865.1 uncultured Thermoplasmata archaeon | reverse complement strand
CGGTAAATTAATGCTGACTAGTAACGTTTCATAGAAATTAGACGCTGTTGTGTTACCTATTACCAATGATTTGGGACTTTAGGGATTAAAAGTGGAGCGTAAGGGGAAAAAATCGAAATATTTTCTCCTCCATGAAACCTCATAACTTTCTTTTTCCGGTACCAATAATTTTATGTTCTAATTCAATATACCAAGATTCTATATATATAGATAGTTCTTCCAAAACTGACGGTATTACTATGAAAATAGGCATATCCAGCCCCGCATTCGCTCTTGAACCATTTTTACCAACCTTTAATGCCGTAGCAAAAGAGTTCGAGCTGTGGGAGATCGTAGCAGATCTAAATCAATTGTTACCCGTTATAGCCGATGAATTCAAACAATACACACCGTCGTACGATATGGAGTTCAGTGTTCATGCTCCATTTAACGACCTGAACATCGCATCATTGAACCCAAAGCTGCGAAAGCTAGCTATTAGATACATAAAAGATACCATTAAAACCGCCGAAGAGTTAGGAATCACCCTCGTCTCACTACACCCTGGTCATTTAAGCCCCTCAGGGATCTACAAAATTGATAAAGTTCTGGAGACTAACTTGAAATCGATCCGAGAAATTGCCAAGTATGCTGATGAGCATGCCATCTCACTTGCTCTTGAAAATATGCCGATTCGAAATTGGACACTTGGAAACACCTGCCGGGAAATTCTGGAGATGATCGATAATACCCAACTTGGTATTTGCTTCGATATTGGTCATGCATTCATTCAAAATGAAGTTGAGAGATTTCTTGATCATATTGACCATCTGAAAAATATTCATATTCACGATAATAATGGTCGTCGTGACGAGCACTTGGTTTTAGGCGAAGGCGCGATTGATATCTCGGATATTATTAATAGACTAAGCGGTAAATATTCAGGCAATATAATAATAGAGAACAATACTTTGGAAGACGGTGTGAAAAGTAAAGAATATTTGAAAAACCTAATAGATGGATTTTAATAAAACCCCAGAATGCCCCGGACGTTTGCAGGGGGATACACTTTCAGATGATGATTTTACCCAATCCACATCACACTAAATGTTTTTAAGGTATGATGACATATCTTGATATTAATAGAGAAATATTTACACCTCCTTTGAAATAAAAATAATTTATTAAATAATAATAAAAACCGATAGAGAATTGGTGACAATTATGGGAAATTGTAAAGAATGTAATGCAACCTTGAGTGAAGATGTGGAAGTGTGCCCTATTTGCGGCTGTGAACAGGCGTCAGATAATAATGTTAAGATAGACAATATTGATAAAAAACTCACCAGCTCTCCAACTATATTGACACAGCCAATCTCAGATAATAACCTTGAAGAGAAAAAACTGGAACTTGAACGATTAGTCAAACGCGGTAATGAGTGTTTTAGCTCTGGCAGGGCGTGGCTGGGCGCAAAAGATCGAACTCGTGCACGAAAGGAATTCCAAAGAGCATTTAACTATTATGAAAATGCGCTAAAAATGAATCCGAATCATGAAAAAGCTCGTGAGATGCGGTCAAAGTGCTTATTCAAAATGGCATAATCAAATTTGAATAAAAAATGCGTTTGTTAGTATATTGTTTACAAAGCATTTTTTATTTTGGCGAAGCATTTTTTTATTTTTTTGGATATTTAATTTCATAGTCCAGAAAGTCTATAGCTGCAAATGACATCTTAAATACGGATTTTGCCTCTTCTTCTAAGATTGTCAAATCCTTATACCTGGGACTATGATGAATTAGAAATAGTACCTTGACTTTTGCCTCCTTAGCGACAGCAGCTGCCTGTTCCGCCGTAGAATGGCCATACGCCGCTGCCTTTTTTTCCAAGGATGAGTCTAAACAAGCGTCATGTATCAATACATCCGCATTCACTGCATTTGTAATAACCGCCTGGCAAGGTTTAGTATCTCCCGAATATACGAGTTTTCGTCCCGGTCGTGGTGGACCCAACACCATGTCCGGTGTGATCCGGTTCTTGCCCAACATTATGCTTTTACCCGATTGCAGCTGCCTGTAAAAAGGACCTTTTGGTATTCCCAGCTGTTTTGCTTTTTTAAGGTTGAACTTTCCTGGCCGCGCATGTTCCTGTAATACAAAACCAAAGGCGGGTACACTATGGTCCACATTGAATGCTCGGATATCGTATCTATCAAATGTTACTATTTCATTATCTGCCAGATCATATAATTTGATCTTGAATCCCGGTGTGAAATAACCTAAGCTAAGTAAAGTTGAAATGTTTTTGATAGTTCCCGTTGGTCCAAAGATCTCCAACTCAGCGGTTCTGTCGTTCAGATTCATACTTTGGATTAACCCTGCGAGTCCTAGGAAATGGTCGCCATGGTAATGGGTAATAAAAATCTTGGATACACGCATGAAACTATATTTTGACATCATAAACTGGCGCTGGGTACCCTCACCGCATTCAAAAAGTAATATCTCGTTATTCAATTTCACGGCTATCGCTGGGACATTATATTCTTTACAAGGCCAGCTACCACCAGTACCTAAAAACAGGAGTTCCATTGCCTGGAAATAGTTCTAATAGTATAAAAAGTTATAAATCTCCATATTATAAAAAAAACGGATATTGGAACGGTAATTATTCCTGAGGCATTTCTTCTACTGCCATTCTTTGAGCTTCGAGCTCGAAGGTTCGCCGTTGTTCATCGGTTAGCTCGATATGATCAGGAAAATATCTTAATAGTACGATATCACCCACATTCTGTACCCAACGATATGGGATTGTAATACTCCGCGAATCTTCGACCAGGGAAGGATTGGTCTCTTCAATATAAAGGCTCTGAGCTTGATGTTTTTTTATATCAATGATAATGTTATTTATTACACCCACAAATACACCGTAATTGGTATAAATCTGTAAGCCAAGTAGTG
>CBFDAW010000559.1:0-2936 GCA_965602865.1 uncultured Thermoplasmata archaeon | reverse complement strand
ATTGAAACTTTAATTCGGGAGCGGGTGCTAATTTATAATTACTGAGATAGGCTCGGAGTCTAATATACATTTGTTTGATCAGGTGCGGGGTTAACAGCTATAATTAGGTATCCACGAACCTAAAATAATGAAATATCATCAGAGCCTGATAAGCGGAAATTAAATAAAGCCTAACGCAATGGAGCCCGAACCTGAGGTGCCTCCTTTTGTTGATCCATATCCTAAAAAGAAATGGACCACTTTATTTTATGTAGCTTACGATAACAGCATCGGTCCCATGGATATCTGGGAGAGTGATAGACACTTTCTTGAACTAATATGGCGACCGGTTATGTAAAGCCGAAACGGCACAACAGTTCAAGGAGTTGCTTGAAGAAGTTGTAATAAAATGTGTGCATGGAGTAAATACACACTTAGGTGAACACCCTGATGCCCAGGGGCTTGATATATACATTCCATATCGGAACAATAGGTATGATTCAAGATATGCTGAAACAAAACTGGCTCAGGATACAATGTGGGATGACTTCTTAGTAGAAGTTCATTGGGGTGCGTGAATAAACGGTTCGTGGTTTGTAGTCCTTAGTACGGTGGGGATTTGAAATAGAAATATAATCTCATTTTGAAAGATCCGACATAAAGGTTAAAAATGATTAGTTAGCCAGATATTTGGAAAATGCGTTAGAGAGATTATATATTGTCACACCTCATTGAATAATGTAAAATTTTAAGTAAAAGACGATAGAAACATGTTTAGCGGGTTCGTCAGAAATGTGAGGTGGAAATATGAAAAAAGTTGTTTCGATATTTATTGTGATAAGTCTTTTATTAATTGGATTTCAAATATTTTTTGTTGGTGGTGAGTATGAGAATGGGATAAAAAAACCTCAAGAAATTCGAGGAGGACAAAGAGGTAATATATTATTCGTGGGTCCGGCTCAGACATATACAAAAATACAAGATGCAATTAAAGCTTCTAAAGCGGGAGATACTATTAGAGTATATGCTGGCAATTATTGCGAGAATATAGTTATAAATAAAAGATTGACTCTGGTTGGAAATGGGTCAACAATAACAACAATTGATGCGAGCGGAATAGGTATTGTAATTTATATTATGGCGAATTGGATAAATATCACTGGGTTTAAAATTGTGAATAGTAGTGATACAGGATCCGGAATATATTTACAATCATCGAACTATTGTAAAATTGAGAATTGTAATTTTCTGAATAATAGAAATGGTATCTATCTTAATGATTCTTCGAATAATATAATCACTTCTAATTCCATTGAATCTAACTCAAATAATGGCGTTTATCTTTGTTCATCATCAAATAACACAATAACAAACAATGTTGTTTCTTCGAATTATGCTATTGGTATCCATCTTGAGTTATTATCAATAAATAACATAATCAAAGGCAATAATATATCATTATACAATGATTTTGGCATTTTTCTTGACTCGCCACCAACTGGCATTGGCGCAGTAGGAGTTAATGAGGATAATGATTATTATATAGATGTAGGGTATGATTATGATTTTTCAAGTGGTAAATATAACTATAATTTCACGGGAGGTAATTACTCAGCTAAGGATGGGAAATTTACTAATGGAACTTTTAATTTAACAGCAAAGACTTATGAGTGGGGGGACATAATAATCGAAGACACCGGTACAAACCCGGCGAGCTGGGATAGCAATGGTGATATAGTAACCAAGGATTATTTGAAGGAGCGCGGGGAAGATACGGTAATGGCTTATTATACCCCAAATGATTCTTATAATCCAAAGTGGGGATTCAGAATTGATTTTAATGGATCTTTGATCGATGAAGAGTTCCCGGATGTGCCGGGGTCCGGTAAATGGAAGGATGATGATGGCGACTGGAACTTGACCAATGATGATGTGGGTTCCGATGGCATACCCGGAACAAGTGATGCAGATGGTACTGAAGGTAACGGTTTACCAGATGTGGGTGAGCCACACGTCGATGAGGATCTGAATGTTTCTAAATTCTTAAAGGCAAAATTCTTAAAACCAATGAAGAATATAATAATGGGGAATAATATATCGAATAATAATTACGGCATCTATCTGGAAAATACATTTGATAATATATTAAAAAGAAATCTTATTGATTATAACCAGATAGGAATTCATAGTGAATATTCTCACAGCAACTCTTTTTACCATAATAATTTTATAAACAATACATACCCTGCATATGACAGTGGTTATAATCTCTGGAATGCCTCCTATGCTATTGGCGGTAATTATTGGACTTACTGGATTTCCCCGGATCACTATTCAGGTGAAAACCAAGATATACCCGGAAATGATGGAATTGTAGATAAACCATATAATATAGCCAGCGCCGCATATGCGAAGGATTTTTTTCCGTTAGTATCTCCTGTAATTATTTATAATAAAAGTATTAATCGTGCACCAGTTGCAAACGCTGGCCCAGACCAAAATGTGACAGTGAATCAGACTGTATATTTTGATGCTAGCAAATCGCATGACCCTGAAGGAGATCTTTTAACCTATAAATGGGATTTTGGCGATGGGGATTTGACTGAGTGGTTAAACAATAGTGACATTTCACATTCATATACTAAAATAGGAGTATATACCATAACTTTGACAGTAAAAGATACGACTCATCCTCCGTTTTTAATGAGCAAAGATATCTGTATTGTTCGGGTTATGGATATTAAAGAAAATCAACCACCCATAGCAGTTGCTTCAGCAATACCCATAGTTGCAAAAACACATGAAGTAATAAACTTTAGTGCAACGGGTTCGTATGATCCAGAGGGAGATATAATAACTTTTAAATGGGATTTTGGTGATAATTCTACGAACACTTCAGATAAGTATTATTCAACCCATAAATATCTTGATGACGACCTATATAATGTAACCTTAAC
>CBFDAW010000558.1:0-2938 GCA_965602865.1 uncultured Thermoplasmata archaeon | reverse complement strand
GTTTTAGATTCATATTGTAGGCTCTATTATCAATAACTACCTGGATATATACCGGCGCCTCACCGTCTTTGTCATAATAGTGCACGGAAAATATAAATTCGGTCTTAATGTCCCCTTCCGAGGGCGTCATCGAGGCATTGGATAACTCGGGTGGGCTATTTTCTTTGGTTAACAGTTTTAAAACCCGGAGCGTGAAATTATGATGATCCCGACCGGATCCACCATCGGTCACCGAAACATTAACCCAATAAACACCGGCATCGCCTTTTTCGGGCACACCGTTCAACCAGCCGGTGATCTTATCTATGGTTAACCAATTCGAGGCGTTGGTTTGTAATGACCAACTTAAAGTTATGGGCGGCGGGTCTATGTCTTCGGCTTCATAATTTACTGAGTACAATTCACCGACCGTCACATTCGTCTTATCGCCGGTGATTATCCTCGGCGGGTCGTTTGTGTTTACCACGGTCAAGGTGAAGTTCGTAGAATCCATGTATTCATTATCGCTCACCGATATATTAACCCAATACTCTCCCACATCATCGTTTTCGGGTGTGCCGTTAATGATCGCATTTGCGGTATCAATTGCCAACCACTGTGCATTAGAGTTAATAGCCCAGGTCAATTCATCGGGAGCATTATCCACATCCTCGGCGTAATAGTATGTTTCATAAACTTCGTCTTCGACTGCTGTAATATTATTCTTCGTGGTAATTCTCGGCGGATCGTTCACATTTATAACTTTTAATGTAAAATTCGAAGAATCCATATACTCTGAATCGCTCACCGAGATCTTAACCCAAGATTCACCCACATCATCGTTTTCCGGCGTGCCGTTGAGTACGGCGGTTGCACGATTAAATTCGAGCCACTTGGCATTTGTAGAGATATTCCAATACCCAGGCTGGTTAACATTTATTACATCCATATCTTCGTATTCGTAATAAACTTCATAATACACATCTTCAATCGCTGTAAGATTATCTTCGGTTGTGATATCAGGTGGTGTATTGTATACTATGGGTATATTGACAACTGGTGTGGACCAAGAAAACTCACCGTCTGAAGTATAAAGCTGACATGTATGTGTTCCAATGCCTAAATTCTTAATATTAAAGTAATAATCCTTTCCATTCATATAACTGGTATCAGCGGGGTCAACTTCTAACATTGAATATTCAATGCTACTGATATTGACAGTAAATACTGTTGGGGGTTTATTATTCAAATGAGTGTATGTAACTGTGAAATTGAATCTGGTGCCGGTGTTACCAGACATCGGATTCACACTTGGGTAACCTAAATATATCGGTAACGGATCCTTAATCCACCTGTAAAATATGTCAAAATCCGAGCCTGCACCGTTCGTGTTATTTTCATCCCGCCACACTATATGGCTCTTTCCAAGATCTACGGCGATATCCGGATAAGTGGAATAAGCGGTATTGAAATTACTTCCCTTAACAGGTTCCGAAATTACCTGAACATCTTCCCAACCTAAGCTAGAAAGATTACATCTATAAAATATATCAAAATCATCCCCGGCACTAGTTGTATTATTTAAGTCATGCCAAACAGTATAGATGTTTCCGTTCTTAACGGTTATTTTTGGAAACATAGAGTCCTTATCATTAAGATTTAGTCCTTGAGCAGGCTCAGAGATAACTTGAACCGCTTCCCAATTAAAACCTGTAAGATTACATCTATAGAATATATCACCATCTGGACCAGACATACAGGTATCACTATGATCTTGCCAAACTACATAAATTCTATTATTTTCAACAGCAATATCGGCATAATAAGACATTGCCCAATTCATATTATTATTAGGTATAGGTTCTGAGATTACTTGTATGTTTTCCCAACCTGAACCAAGATTACATCTATAGAATATATTTGTTTGTATTATTTTCATCATGCCATATTACATAAATTTTATTATTATTAACTGCGATTTTTGGGCATTCGGAATCACCTATATTATTGTTAAGGCCAACAATCAGTTCCGATATTATTTGTACATCTTCCCAAGTTGAGCCTGTTAAATTACATTTATAAAATATATCATAATCCGAGCCTGCATTATTAGTATTATTATTATCTTGCCATACTACATAGATTTTACCGTTTTCAACTGTAATTTCCGGATTACAAGAATCATCAATATTATCATTCTGTCCTTGAATAGGTTCTGAAATTATTTGTATATCCTCCCAGCCTGTGCCGGTAAGATTGCATCGATAAAAAATATCAGCATCTGAACCTGCACCAGTTGTGTTATTATAATCCTGCCAAACTACATAAATTTTACCGTTCTCAACAATAATGTCTGGATTATCCGAATCATCAACATTTTTATTATCACCCGGTATAGGTTCTGAGATTACTTGGATGTCAGACCAGTTATTGCCATTAAAATATCTGTAAAAAATATCATAATCTGTCCCTGAACCTGCAGTATCATTATTATCATGCCAGACAGTATAGATTTTATCACTCTCAACTGCTATTGCAGGACCCGTAGAATAATCTATATTATTATTTTGACCCGGTATAGGCTCGGAAATTACTTCTATAGTTCCCCAATCAAAATCATCGTTAGTAAAACGATTACTAGATCTTGAAATATTGTTTATTTTATTATCTAAAGTATTAGCTTTTAAATCAAAATTCCAGCCTATAATTATCGTACTTAAAATTATAATGCCTATTAGAATAATGGATTTGAATTTCATTCTCAACATTTACCCCTAAGATTTTAAAATTTAAGATAATAGATATTCAATTCTAATCAATTAATTATGGATATATAAATGTTGTTATAATAACCGACTTGGAACAATTTTATGTCTACTGATTCGATTGTCAATCTGCGTGTCCGCACCGGTCCTTCGGACAGTCATAGAGTCGAGAGTCCAGGCTTAATTATCAATGA
>CBFDAW010000557.1:0-2945 GCA_965602865.1 uncultured Thermoplasmata archaeon | reverse complement strand
TACATTGTTTATAATATCATAATTTTCAGCAAAAATCATTTTACTGGGCATTTTTTTAAGCAATTTCGGATTTTTAGCCAACTCTTCCATTAAATCAAAAAATTCATTTGCACTTTTAATTTCCTTTTTCATTCTAACATATCTCCTAATATTTTTTCCATATGTCTTCTATATTTTATCCAATTTTTATTAATATCTATTCTTGCCTTTTTAATGACTTTTTGGTTTGTAAGACTTGTTATAATCTCAGGTTCTATTTCCCAATATTTATGAACATGTAAATATCCATGAGCATTATCATATCTAATTATAGAACATGCTTTATCATTAATCAATGCGGTATAATTTACGGAGAACTTTATTATTTCATCAAATTCATTTATAGTAAACCTTACATCTACCCAATCATTAATGGTATAATAGAATCGATATTTTTTGGTAATCATGTAGTCATTAAGTATATAACTTCAGATGTTATATATACTTATCTATAATCAAGTACACGAACCTAAACCAATGACATATATGCAGAGCCTGATAAGCGAAAATTAAACAGAGCCTAACGAAGTGGAGCCCGAGCCCGAAAATAATAGAGTAATCTCTTAGATTGAGCTAAATTCGGGAGCGGGTGCTGATTTATTTTTACTGATATAGGAGCGGGCTCTGATAAATATTTGTTTAATCAGGCTCGGGGTTAATAGCTATAATCAAGTACACGAACCTAAACCAATGACATATATGCAGAGCCTGTTAAGCGATTTTTAATCAGAGCCTGATAAGCGAAAATTAAGTAGAGCCTAACGAAGTGGCTCCCGAGCCCGAAAATAATAGAGTAATCTCTTAGATTGAGCTAAATTCGGGAGCGGGTGCTGATTTATAATTACTGAAAGAGGCTCGGGGTCTGATAAATATTTGTTTGATCAGGCTCGGGGTTAATACCTTATGTAAGTATACCGAGCCTAAAACAGTGACATATAATCAGAGCCTGATAAGCGATTTTTAAACAGAGCCTAACGAAGTGGCTCCCGAACCCGAGGATAAAGAAATGATATCCTAGATTAATTTACATTCGGGAGCGGGTGCTGATTTATAATTACTGAAATAGGAGCGGGGTCTGATATACATTTGTTTAATCAGAGTTAGCAGAGTTAAAACAAATGATTTCTCGGCACCGTTGCAAGCCCGCCAGCACGCACGCCAAGAATGAGGTTTACCGAATATCCCGAGGCCAGTATTAACCTATGTTGTGTCTTTGGATCCGGATCTTTGGATTTGGCGGGATTTACCAATACATGTAATCATCCTCTCTCAAGCCTCATCACTCACACGGTTGATTTTAAAATAGAAGAATATTTAAATTAATAATTAATATAAGTGAAAAACAAACGAGGATTGGTAATGGTTTTAGATTTAACGCTGAAGAAGTATGGAGAGGGATAAAGGTTGGGCTATTTTTTAATGACCAATGATGTGGAATGCTTTTCGTTCGAGCATAACCGATATGAACCGGAAGTGGCCAAGAGGGTATTACGGCAAGGGTTACCCCGGCTGTTGGACCTGTATGATAAATACGATGTGAATGCAACCTTTTTTTATACGGGTAATATAGTCGAGCTCGAGCCAGAAGTCGTGGATATAGTAAAGGATCGCGGCGCTCACGAGATAGCGTGCCATGGGTATAGTCATAAGTTAAAATACGGATTCGATCGAATGCCCATTGCTATGCAACTAACTCATTTGAAAAAAGCCAAAATAATAATCGAAAAGGAGGCGAACCAAAAAATTGTTTCATTCAGGGGTCCCGCCGCAAGAATTAATGGGGATACGATAACCTCTCTTGAGAAAACAGGTTTTAAGATCGATTCCTCGATATGTTCACAGCGATTCGATGGACCATTAAGTTTTGGCGCTAAAGGAAAGCTCAAATGGATTTATGCTCATAGATTACCATATCATCCTTCTAAAATTAATCCATATCATAAAGGAGATTCTCAGATCCTCGAATTACCAGTTTCTGCATTTATATTTGCGTTCATAGGTACTACCATGAGGGTATCTATGCACTTGACTAAATCTCTCCAAAAAATTCTTTCCTGGGAAACAAAAAGAAATAATAAACCAATTGTATTCCTTATACATCCTAATGAAGTTATTGATCTAAATAAGAAAAATATTATTGGATATAAAAGAGGTAAAACAATAATTCAGCGTGTATTTGCTGACACTATAAGGCAAAAACTTAAACTTCGATGTTTAGGGTTAGACGCTTTAAAGAGATTAAAAGAAGTAATTAAATATGGTTATGAAAATAATTTGAAATTCAAATCATGTAACGAATATAGAAATATCTTAAAAAGGGATTGAATGCCAGTAGATGAAGTTTTGAAATTTTACGGTAAAAAGAATACATTATTTGCCAGATTGGGCTATTATTTCAAATTCGTCGGTAGGTTCTTTCTTGACAAACTTGCATTCTGGTGCTTTATTAAACAATCACGTACTGCTATACACCGCTTACGTGGAGTAAATATAGGGAAAGGAGTTTATATCGGTCATGAAGTGATTTTTGATCGAGTATTTCCCGATCAGATATTTATAGGTGATGATACTTCAATCGGAGATAGAAGCATAATAACCGCCCATGCAAATATTCCATCTAATACACCTTTAAAACACATATATCCCAGAAATATAATGCAAACAAGAATTGGAAAGAATGTTTGGATTATGCCGCAAGTAATTATAGCACCCGGAGTAACTATAGGAGATTATGCAGTGATCGGAACAGGAGCGGTAGTAACAAAGGATATTCCACCTATGGTTTTAGCTGCAGGAGTGCCGGCGAAACCTGTTAAAGACCTAGCCAAAGAACTTAAGATTCACATTTCTGATAATGAATACAAAAAATTAATAGCAAAAAGAAATGAAATGGGTTACGAGGGGAA
>CBFDAW010000556.1:0-2948 GCA_965602865.1 uncultured Thermoplasmata archaeon | reverse complement strand
ATCTCGTATTCCTAATGGTTACGTCAGGGTTTATTGGACTTTTTGTTTTTGAAGGTATTATGGATGAATGTGTAGTCGAAGCAGCAACGATCATTGTGGACGGTAATGGTGGTGGCGACTATGCTACCATCCAAGATGCCATTAATAATGCCACGACAGGAGATATTATCTATGTCTGGTCAGGAACGTATTATGAGAATGTCATAATAAACCAGACAATATCCCTGGTCGGAAACGGATCTTCGGAGACCACTATTGATGGGAGTGGTAATAGTGATGTGGTAGTAATAACAAAGAATTGGGTAAATATGTTGGGTTTTACTATAACCGGCAGTGGATCATTGATTGGTAATGCCGGTTTGAAATTAGAAAATGTCATGAATTGTTATGTTGCAAAAACTAATTGCACAAATAATCACATTGGGCTCCATATTAATGACTCAACGGATAATAGATTCTTTAATAATATCTGCTTGGGAAATAACAATGATGGCATGTATATAAATTTCTCATTAAGGAATTCGATCATTAACACCACCTGCACCAGCAATGGCGATGATGGTATCCATTTAAATTGTTCTTCGCGAAATGATATCATCAACCTTACTAGCCGGAACAATTTTCATAACGGTATTCGACTCGAGTCTTCATTATTTAACGAGATAATGGATGGCACATGCGTAAATAACGGCGTAGATGGCGTTAACATTTACGATTCATCTATAAACGATATCGTGAATACTACATGTTCGAATAACCAGCAGGGCATTTACTTATTTTGGTATTCTTCATTGAATTCATTTGATAATTGTTCATTTTATTCGAACACGAATAAAGATTTTTATTTAAGTCAAAATTGCAATAATAATATTGCGATAAATACAACTTTTGATACTATTTATTTCTATGATTCGACTTCAAAATTAATTATAAAAAACTATCTGCATGTTCGTACATATAACAATATGGGTTCACCGATTTCCGGAATAGATGTAAAAGTAACAGATGATTCCAAGACAACCTATGCAACCTTGAATTTTAGTGGGTCCGACCCAAAAACAAATGCAGTCGGTGAGATCAATTGGATTTTGGTAACGGACCGGATCTATGATGGTAATATTGTGGCAACGGAAAATTCAACGATTGTAACTATTAAATCGATCGATAAGGTGATAATCGATAATGATAGAAATGTTGATATGTTCACTTCACATGTTGAAGAATTTTATCTTAATCTGATCCCGGATAGGGTTAATATAAAAAGTCCTCCTGATAATTCATATGTTAATGAAACCGAACCCGAATTAATATGGCATGCCGGTCATGATGCAGACAGCGAATCATTAACTTATTATGTTCAATTAGATGAATCCAGTGATAATTGGGGGACATTGTTAGCCAGTACACATACACCTCCGAGGGCGTTAAGTTGGAAAGTTCCGATTTCCTTAGAAGATGGAAATAAATATCAATGGCGTATATGTGCAAATGATGGTCTATCAAATAGCAGCTGGAGTAATATCTCGAGATTTACATTGGACACCGATGTACCGGTAGCTGACCAACCATATTCTCATAGTACTATAAATAACACGGGAGCGGTCATCTGGCACTGGGAACCTTCCGATAATACCGGTAGCGGTATTCTTGGTTATTATGTTACAATAACCGAAGATACTGATGATACCGTGGTAGTACAGGACATTTGGACAACTAATATATGGTTTGAAAAAACCGAATTAGAAGATTCACAGACCTATTATTGCAAAATAAAAGCAAAAAATGGTGCGGGGATAATTGGTTCTTATAGTAAAAAAAGTCAAGGCGTGGAGGTAGATATTAACGCGCCACCACCACCTCTAAGTCTTACTATTACTCCTAATAATTGGACTTCTAATAATTTGTTTGAAATTTATTGGACAGATCCGGAGGATTTTTCCGGCGTAAAAAAAGGTGTATATTATTATGTAAGCAAAAGCCCACCAACATCTCAATCAAATGGTATTTGGGTTTCTGAAAAACCATTTTCCATAACAAATGCAAAGGAAGGAATAAGTAATATTTATCTTTGGCTCGAAGATAAATTTGGGAATACCAATTATATGAATTACGGTGCAGTCACCTTAAAATTAGATATGACCCCACCTTCGATAACACACACAAAAGTAAAAAAAGGAAGTGCGGGCGTACCCATTGAAATTACTGCAACGGTATTTGATGGCTTAACCGGCATAGATTCGGTGCGTTTGTATTACCAGCGTGCTTCGGATTCAACATATACTAGTTCATTAATGAAAGATAACGATGATACTTATTCCGCTACAATCCCCGATGGTTTTGTGATTAGTGAGGGACTCAGTTATTACATCGAAGTAGCAGATAAATCAAAACCTCCGAACATGAATTATTATGGATTTGGCGGCGAAACAGAAAACAAACCGACAATATCAACAGATATTGATATAGTAATCTCCCCAATCGTGTTAGAAAAATCACCTTTCGGAACAAATGTAACAGTCGATAGTACTATTTCCATATTATTCAGCAAGCAAATGAATAGAAACATAACTGAAAAATCATTTGTCATTTACCCACCAATGACGGGGATATTTGCCTGGAAAGAAAAACAACTTCTTTTTATGCCCGACACTTTTTTAAGTTATAATATTACATATACCGTTACAATTTTAAGAAGTGCAAAAGATTTATCGGAAAATACTCTAGAACAAGATTTTACTTGGTCATTTACTATCGAGGATAAATTGGACGGTAATGGTCCCGATGAGAACATACCCGATTCATCAAGTACAGAGTATTCTGATAAAAAAGAAGAGCTGCAGCTGCAGTCAAGACATAAGGATATTCTTTAAGAATAGATAGGGCTTCACAAAATTCGTGAAGCCCTTGCTCAACAGCCACCGGGCTAATTTCGTGAAGGGCTGTTAATA
>CBFDAW010000555.1:0-2948 GCA_965602865.1 uncultured Thermoplasmata archaeon | reverse complement strand
TATTAACGAAACAATGCTAATAAGGGATTAGTAGTCAGTGTTCAGGGGTTAGGAAAGGATTGGATTATATCGGTAGTTTTATTTGCTATCCTCATATTACTTATTGAAATAACTATCACTCTTGGTTTTGGTCTTCTGAATATGGCAAATTTGGATATCATGTGATTTTATGAGTGCACGTCGAAAGAGAAAACCCGGAAAGATATATAGGACAACCATAACTCTCAAACCGCCCTCTGATAAATCCGACCCGGCAATCGAGATTGATACTACAACTTTGCGACCAAAATTGATAAAACCAAAACCCGGAGGACCACTTAAACGACTGCCACCTACCACGCCAGCAAAAGGTCAAAAGGAGTTCAAGCGTGTAAAACGGTATGATGAAGCATTAATTCAGCGTCGTGAGTGGGTGCCGGTGACAAGGAAAACACGTTGGAAATGTATACGATGTGGTTGGTGCTGTACACACCAATGGCGAGTGAACCTGACCTGGGATGAATATGACCGTCTGAAAGATAAATTACCAATTGAAGAAGTGGTGGTTGACCCTAAAAGTGGTATGTCGCACCCGCTTTTTACTATCAAGGATAAATGCGTTCAATACGATCCAAAGACGCATAAATGTAAGATTTATAAAATTCGGGCTTACAGCTGTGCAACTTTTCCGTTTGCTTTGACGCCAGAGGGGAAGCTCGTTAGATCAAAATTCTGTAACGGCTTCGGTAAGGGCGAGGTAATAGATCGGAATAAAATGAGAGCGTATATCATGAAATGGCGTAAGCGTGCTGGCATGATCGTATAAATTCATAACTGCAAAGTGCCGAGTGCAAAATCCCAGTCACTCCACCATCATTCCAGGCCGGCTTTTGTTCTATTAATCGTTGTACAAATAATTTTATCATTTGCGTCGATTGCGGAAATGATGTCTTCTTTCTTATTTGGTTCCGCCAATATGACCGTAGCCGGGCCAGTCCCGGAAATCCCCGCGGTAACCGCACCCGCTTCGATCGCTTTCGTGGTAATTTCGGTATTTAACCTCATTGCCGTACCATAAGTTAAACCGTTGATCTGGGTTGCCATTGCATAATTCTTATTTAAAGCAAGATTATGTGCTACTTCAATGGCATCTTTAATTCCTTTTAAATTCTCCGTTTCTACATCGATCTTTTTAATTTTTTCATCGGGAACATGGATGATTACATCAAAATACTCTCGATTTTAATGCTTTTCAAAAGTGATTTTCAAGTTTTTAATGTGTATTATCCCCCAAACAAATGCGGTTGTTGATCCAATGATATTTGCGAGCGAGAGACCAACCCAGATCCCCATTAGATCCATACTAAGAGTTACTGCGAAGAACCAGCCCAAAGGAGGTGCCAAAACTACGGTTCGGAAAATTGTGACTATCAGCGCATTCATACCCTTTTGCGTCCCCTGGAACATTGCGGAGGAGAACATGCCAAATGGTACGCCCGGATAAAATAAACACATTATTTGTAAAAATATTATAAGATCATCGGCGATATGCACCGCTTCTTTTGCCTGCGTAAAAACCGCCGTGATCTGGTGCGCCAATAAAAAGGTCACGACTCCCACTAATACGGATATAACCAAACCAACCTTAACCGAATATAAATAAGCAGTTTTCAGTTTCTTAAAATCAAGTGCCCCAAAAGCGGCACCGGTTACCGATGTTACGGCAGTGGAGATGCCGATTAGCGGCAAAACTGCAATTGTAACGACCCTCCAGCCGGTCGAATACACGGCAATACCGTCAGAGCCGCTAACCATTACAATTATCAAATTCAATACCAACATTGTAAAAGACATAGATAACTGCTGCACCGAAGCAGGGACACCAACACTTGAGATATCTTTTAAGATCTTTCTATCAAACTTGAAGTTTCGAAAGGCAAATGAGACATAGGTATCCTTTTTAAGGAATAACCAATTGAACATTATTAAGCCCGAAATACTCATTGATAATACCGTAGCATATGCCGCCCCGGCTATACCAAGACCCAGGGTGTATATGAAAATGGGGTCCAGGATGATATTAATAATAGCTCCCAGCATCATCACATACATGGATCTTTTGGCATCACCTTCGGCACGTAAAATTGCATTTGCAACCATTGTGAAAAATATCATAATCGTGCCACTGAACATTACCCTCGAATACGCCAGCACCATCCCGGTTAAATCCCCGGCACCCACGAGGATAAATATAGGTTCTGAGAAGATCAAAAACGAAATTGTAAACGCTACGGCCATTATCACCATAATTACAATCGTGTGAATAGCTACATTATCGGCGCCTGCTTTGTCTTTTGCACCTATTCTCCGTGATATCGCCGCCCCGCCGCCAACACCAAGCCCTGTGGCTATCGCCATCGCCATGAAGAAAAACGGAAAGAAGAAGCCAACTGCAGCTAAAGCATCAGCCCCGAGCCCGGAAACCCAAATTGCATCAACTAGGTTGTAGATGGTATTCACAGACATTGCAATTATCATAGGTAAGGCGAGTTTCATGATGGCTTTTTTTGGGTCACCCAATAGTATTTTAACGCCTTCGGTATGTGATTCAATTAATGTAGATTCCTCCTTGGAACCATCTCGGATTCGCACTTTCATGACCAGGGGTAAGATGGCAGATATTTTAAAGTTTAGTCATTGAATTTGATAAAAGATATTTCCATCAATTTTCAATTTCTAAATTCAGCTGATGTAAAATAATTTATAGTGAAAATAATATATGGATACTGAGATAAAATGGGAGGCAAAATCTATGGCGTATTGTCCAAGATGCGGTAAGAAAAATGAGGATGACGCCAGATTCTGTAATAAATGCGGTACCACCTTAGTCGGTCCTCCAAGATATTATAGAAAAGGTCATGAGGATAAATGCGAGGAGGAATGTGCCGGCGGTCCTAAGGGCCCTTCGC
>CBFDAW010000554.1:0-2951 GCA_965602865.1 uncultured Thermoplasmata archaeon | reverse complement strand
CGGCATGCCGTCACTGTCAGAATCTGTATATTTGACTTTTACCTGGTACATTATTGATTCTGTCCAACCATTCCCTGCAACATCCTTGGCGCGCCATTGTATATAATTATCATCTCCGTAATCGAAAGTAATACTAGCATTTACGGTAAGATTATTTTTATTAGCTGCAGCCGATAAACCCAAGGGATGCCAATTAGAAAAAGTATTCTCAGACGTGCCATTGGTGGAATAACGGTATTCTATTGATGTTGCATCTACTCCACTACCCGTAATACCATCATCAATGGTTATACTGCATACAATCTCACGAGTCGAACTCCAATCTTTTGCGTCTGTACCAAATACAGGGTTCGGTGATTTGAAGGTAAGCTCCGTCAGATCTATTGAGATCTGGAAATCGGTGGTTAGAATCTTGTTACCTGCATTATCACTTGCACGCCATTGAATATAGTTCTGATCACCGTCTGCAAAATCACCGGTTCCCATCGCCTCGATCTCGTTCGGAGATAATATATTGATCCCCGCATTCTTCCAGGCGCCATAATTGGAGGTACCCGTTTTCGAGGTCCTGAATTGAATTGAAGTGTTATCCACACCGCTATGTGCGTCCTCAAAAATTATCTTACAATTATATTCATAACTGTTCACCCAGCCTTTGTGCGGCGGGTCAACATCACGGGATAGTGGCGGTTGTTGGTCCACCAGGTAGTTCAGTTGGTCGGTTTCGATAACATTTCCCGCGTGATCCTCGGCGTACCATTTTAACCAATTATTCGGTCCCTCTTCGAAATTAAGTTCGGCGGTACAGATCACCGAATGACCGAGAATAGATTTATTATCATCACCCACATTAATCCATTGCCCGTAACCACCCAAGCCAGTGGTCGAGAATTTATATTTAATGGAAGCCGGGTTTACACCGCTTAGATTATCCGAGATGTTAATACTGCAAAGGATCTTGGTTTTATTGTACCATTTTTCACTTTGTGGAATTATATCGCTATAAGTCGCGCCCCGGGTATCAATTTTAATTACATACACCGGTGATTCAACGTAGTCATTATCGATATTATCCTTCCCACGGAATTTAAGACGATTCTTTGCTCCTTCGGTCAGGTTGAGCAATAACTCTTGAATCTTAAAATCACCTCTACTGCTCTCACGCCCCCCACTCTGGGGAATTGATATCGGGTTTGTCCATGTTCCACCACCATCTTTAGAGAGCTGATATTGTACTGAAGAAAGATTTACACCGGAACCATTATCACTTATATTTAACGAGAAATGAATATTTTTAGTATAGTTCTTCCATTGGTCCAGTGCTATTGACGGCTCGGAGAATTCAACCCCGAGATTATCCGCAATGGTCGATGCAACTTTAAAAATGGGGAGTCCAAATAAATCCGGGATGCTTACATTAACCGGCACAACGCCGTTTTCCGGGTTCGTGGTCACATCTACTCCCGGTAGTGTGATATTTGCATACCGGTTTTGGTCGATTGTCAACGGTACATGATTTTCCAGCCCGAAACCGCTTAAATCTGCGAAAATCATGTCTGAAGCACCGATGATACTCGTAAAAAATTTCTCGGTCAAGATTGCAGAGACCAGTACATCGTGACCGTTACGCAAAAATTCATGATTGTTCATGGTTAGATCTATAATCTCCACGGACTCGATTATAGGTGTAATAGCATCAAACCCAATGGGGAATTGTGATACATTCCACGGGCTCCAGAATTCACCATCCGAAGTGCTGATGCGAAGATAAATATTGTTCGCCACCGGTGGAGACGTCCAAAGATAATTCGAGTTTAAGTACGGAGACGGGGTAACACTGCTGTTTATTATTGGCATCCAACTGCCAGTAGTACCAAGCCTATATTGAATAGAGATATTTGCCTGTGGTGAATCGATATCCTGGTGCTCCCAGGAGATAAGAATCGGTCCGGCAAACCATTCCTTTTGTATTTTGTTCCCGGGGGTAAGGTTGAGGGGTGCCATAGGCGGGTCATTGACCGGGTTAACACTAATAGTGACCCATTGTGAGTCGGTCCAGCCGCTGAGCGTATCGGTTAAAGTAAATCTCACGGCATCTTGGCCGAACATATTCGGAACCGGTATGATTGTGAAAATATCGTCAGCACCGATAATGTCCGGCTGCTCGATGGTTATCAATGATGTGTTCACGTCGGAGGCTTTCCAATCTAGGTTAACATCTATGAATTTGAATTTTAAATTAAGAAAATTAGAAGAAGTGGCTAATATTGGACCACTACCCGAATCATATTCTCTAGCAATACAAGTATATGGGGGAATATTTGTTCTATATCTTGTATATACATGGCTACTTGCATTTGTATGTTCCCATTTTACTTCAATTATTAAATTATCATAATTATTATAATAAAAAACATCATTAATATCAAACTCAAACCAGCTCCCAGCATTTCCTGAAACAAACGTTGTTGAGTTTGGATAAACTTCAATTGATGTTCCAGTACCATAATTAAAATCTAGGTCTGTGGTAAGTTCCGTTAAATTCGTATGAGAAAGATTTATAGTAAAGTTTTCGTAATTACCGTAATTACTATTATATTTATGGAAATAAATTTTATCGATTATTCCAGATTTGCCAATCATATCTTGTCTGTATAATATTTGAGAACGCATTTTTAAATAAGAATTACTCCAAAAAGGTACCGCATATCCGCTAGTATAATCATCAACAAAAGCTTCATCGGAGGTTATCACCTCGAATTTTATATCCGGCTTAATCCAGTTTAATAAACCAGTCGATGCATTCCAATCATTACTCGCATAAATCATTTCTTGAACCGTAGACGTCCAGGTACTTTCGATTGGAATAGCTACATCATTGTCTCCAAGCCATCGGATATCGACAATTAAATTATAATGAGTTTGATAATTAAATATATTATTTATATCAA
>CBFDAW010000553.1:0-2953 GCA_965602865.1 uncultured Thermoplasmata archaeon | reverse complement strand
TGCAGAGTTGGTTTTGGTGATCGTATTATTGAGCCGTTCTCGGGAGAGAGCAGCGTTACCGACGGAACAGGAATCTCCACCGTGAACGACCAGGCACCGGATACGCATGAGCCGTTTTTTAGACCAATTTTGGGAATAACCGTCCAATAATATATTGTTCCATCAATGAGGTCATTAACTATGAGATTAGTATTAATGACATCAGACCGATTTATTACCAGCGGTGGATAGACTGTATCCAAAAATATATCATATATCACATTCCGCAAGTTCCAATTTTCGAGCATCCAGGAGAACTCTACATAGGTTGTTTGGATAACCGAGCCATTCTCAGGACTCCAAAGCCTCACTTTTGGTGTTTGCAACCAGGTATTGACCTTTATTCGAATTACACCCGATTCTGTTGGACCGTTTCCGGCAATGTCCGAAGCACGCCATTTAATTATATTCTTAGAACCATTAGGAAAGGTTATATTAAGTGTCACATTGATCCTTGGTCCATCCTCTTGATGTGGTATGGCTAGCCAAGAACTCCAGTTTAGACCATCATCAGTGGAAACCGAATATTCGATCGTTGAGGTATTAACCCCCGAAGTCTTGTCTGAAATGGTAATTCCAACTTCCACCTTTTCTGTTGGTGACGCATCTGTAGATAATGGAAAAGGATTAGAAAATTCAACGATTTCCGTATCAATCAAAATTCGATATTCATCACTTTCTATTGGTCCGTTCCCCACCGAATCTTCGGCTTGCCATTTGACAAGATTATCTATTCCTTCCTTAAATAAAATAACATCATTTGGGGTAATACTAATTCCTGATTTTAATTTGGAAATACCTTTCCATTTACTCCAATTCGTTCCATTATCTGTTGAGTAACAATACTTCACACTTGATCCTTTAACCTCTCCGCCACCTGTATCTGTTATTGTTATACCTACGGTCACAAATGATGATGATGTCTGCCAAGTCATGTTATTTGGTGTTGGATTTGAAAACGTTACATTATCGCCGTCAATTCTAATGGTAAAAGTTTTATTCGTTCCGTCGCATTTTGGCGGAATACCGGATAGATTAATGATATGAGCATTGCCATCAATATCTGTCTGTGAAGTAATAACTCTTTGTATAGTGAAATTCTTCCCCGGAGATGGGGAATCGCACCCTAAGTACCCACCCTCATCCCAAATTGTAACATTATATTCGTCTTCTGGTGGGTAAACATCTGTGGTATTTTCGTATACTATTGTTAACCCAGACCAATTGAGTTTTTCACCGCCTCGCACCAGTTCGTTTTCGAAAATGGTTCGATTATCCTCACCTTTTACACTCAAATTACCAATGAACACTAGATCGTTTTCAACATTATACATTTTTGACACATTAAACCATGGAGGTGATAATGTTGCACTAGTCGCATAAACCTGAACGTCATGTAATTCTTCATCAGGATAAATCCAATTAAAAGTTACATTGAAATCTATGGTCCATCCGCTCCAGGAATAATTATACGCCCTGCTCGACGGTTCAAGAGTAACATAATTATTCGGGTCATTTAGCTTTATAAATTGACCTGTGGAACGATCCCAACGAAATTGGATATTATCTCCAAGTGGAGACAGAATAACCCGAACCAGCTTTATATCAGCCAACGAAACCGTATTGTATAAATTAACACTAAAAGTATATGTACCATACTTAGAGTAGACCTTTGAAACAGGTATATTGTTTTTCATCAACATTACTGAGTTTATATTATGGATCGGACGAAAAAACCATTTCATAACCAAAACATTGGCAGTCACTCCACTATATTGTGTATCATATGCATTTGGAGTTACAGGAAAGTTAAATGAGAATGTGTATCCGGTAAGATATACATTATCATGTCCATCTATACTGATGTCTTGACCATAATCTTTCCCACTCCCACCTATATAAGTAGAATACAGTAATTCAGAACCATTATAGCTAAGCTTCGTTAAGAATATATCCGTATCATTATAGGATTTATCAAACGCATCATCAGTTACAGGAAAATCCGATGAACTGGTATTGCCGATAATATTTATTTCTCCTTTCGAATTTATTTCTATCTTGGGAAAAGCATCAGTGTTACTTCCACCAAGATAAGTAGAATAATCAAGTGAAGATCCATTTTTGTTCAATATTGCGACAAAAATATCGCACCGACCTCCATTAAATGTGCGATTAATAGCATTTTTAGTAGTAGGAAAATTTAATGAGTTTGTAAATCCCGTTATGATTAGTTCGCCATTCTTATTTATTACAATATCATTACCACCTTCGTCTTCATTCCCACCAATGAATGTGGAAAATTTAAGGCTAGAGCCGTTTTGGTTTAGTTTCAACACAAACCCATCAGCTATACCATTCAATGAAGTGTCATACGCTCCGGGAGTGGTAGGGAAACCTGAAGAAAATGCTGTTACTCCAGTAATAAATGCGTTTCCTGTCTTATCTATTACAATCTTAGCACCATCATCATTTCCAGATCCACCAACATAAGTAGAATAATCAAGAGATGCACCAGTTCGATTTAGTTTTAAAACAAAAACATCTCTATCGCCATTATGCGAATTATCATAAGCACCAGGTGTTGTGGGAAAATTTGATGAGGAAGTATACCCAGTAACAAATGCATTACCATATGTATCTACCGCAATGCCATTCCCCTCCTCATGATTATCTATAGATCCAGAAGTGCCAATAATATATGTGGAATAAACAAGTTTTGTTCCATTAGCATTTATTTTTGTTACAAACACATCATAACCATACCGTTGGTTTGATGTGTTGAACGCACCTGGAGTAGTCGGATAATCCGTTGATCGTGTACCTCCGGTTACAAATGTATTTCCGATAGAATCCACTGTAATATAGCTTGTTGCCGGCCAACAGTATGAGCATCAAATTCGCTTTTTTTGCAGGC
>CBFDAW010000552.1:0-2957 GCA_965602865.1 uncultured Thermoplasmata archaeon | reverse complement strand
ATGAAAAGAATGATTATCAATAGAAAAAAACAGAATTATGGAGAAACACTCAGAAGGACCTAAAAAAACTTTAAAAGCGGTTAATATTGAGAAAATGAAGAGTACTTTACTTGAACCCTTTCCAATATTAAATTTATCTCTAATATCTGAAAAATATCAAAGATTAGGTATTCAGTTGCAATTAAATACCGAAAAAGAAGGTATTAAATTAAATCTTGATGTATCTCCGTATATGTCTGTATTAAATACTCCAAAAAAAGAAACATGATTTAACTTCGAACCACTCGGGCACCCATCCTCCCAGGTACCGTCCTCGGTACGGTTTGGTTTATCTTATTTGTATCTCTTTATTTGTTATAAATTGCTTTGTGATTCTGAATCAAACGATATTTCTCTGGGTCCCAGTCATCACTTTTGCACAGATGCTCGAAAAATCCAAGCGGAAGCTCCATTCTTTCATTGGAATCCAAAGAGTTACCATTTCGTAATCGGTTGACCATGATTGCAATCACACCTTTGGTAAGTGCTGACCATTTGCTCACCACTAACAATCTTTTTAACAATCGTGATGCAAGCCAAATACGATTTTTCTTTTCACCTGTTACATCCTCAAGATCCAGAGTTACTCCTATTGTTACATTCTTATGCGTTTGATTACATATATCCAGGTAGGGAACTTTATCATGGCTGGTTTTAAGTACATAATAAACAAAGGGTTTCCCACGATAACGAACCGTTAAACAGATTTTCTGATTTCCAATGATCGATAGTATATGCGTTAGGTCCACCACGTTGTGTATCCCAATTGATTCTGTCCTCTTTTTAGTGTGCGGGTTAACCTGTCCACCTAAAAAAATATTGCCCATTTTGGTGCCATTCTCAATAGTTTCATATTCTTTACTCGCATCTTGAACAAAGTGCATCCTTTCCAAAAAATGTTTCAGTGCACCTCTGAACGATTTCTTTCGACCGGATTTATCCCGGTGTTGAACAGCGATCATGTCATCCAGGAATATATCGAGGGCATAAAACCTGCCCAGGCATAGCGTAAGTAATTCCTCACAACGTTGTCTGGAAAGTATATTGTGTTTGAACACCAGGTGCATCTGATCATATTTTCCCCAATCGCGTTCGGTGATTAAACCTTGTTTATCAAGACCTATATAGAATTCTGTGGCAGCATGAGGAGTTGCAACAGGAAATGCAGCATTAGTCATACCTAAATGACGCGCGTATTCTGGAAACATGAGTATTTCCTCCTCAGAATGCGCAGGTAGGCCACAGACGAATGTACCACCCGGCGAGCCATGGCACCCTCTCAGGTTGCGTACTGCAGTATATTGAGCTTCATTACTTATACCCTTCTTTGTAGCGCTCAGATCGCTTTCAGACGGACTCTCCATACCCATACAAAAGCCGATTATACCCGCTTTTACCATTTTTTTGGCAATCTCAGGATACCTTGCGATTTTATCAGCCCGAACCATTGCTGTAAACTCAATGTCTAAATCAGCCTCAATGAGCATATCGCATATTTTATCTACGTTCTTTGGTTTGCCCATGAAATGCGGGTCACCCAGAAGAATAAACATTGGTTCTTGGTGATGTAACTTCCAAATCTCATGTATCTCTTCCATTACCATCTCCGGCTTTCGAAAACGTTGTCTCGAACCAGACATATTAGGTTCGCAGCAGAAAGTACATCTTCCAAAGCATCCCCGTGATGTATGGATCTGGTCCCGATGTAATCCAAATTTTTCCAGTCCAAGCTCACATTCGTCACCAGAACGTAAATGTCTAGCGGGGAATGGTAGTGTGTCCAGGTCTTTCACCACTGGTCTGGGCAGGTTGTGTATTATTTTACCTGCTTTTGTTTTGTATGCCAGCCCAGCCACCCCATTCGGTGAGCCTTTTTGCACAAGCTCTAGCATTGTCATCTCTGCTTCGCCAATACCAACCATATCTATATGCTTAAAAGACAACATCAAATCCGGTACTGCCGTTGGATGAAAACCACCAACAATAGTTTTCACACCCTTCACATTTCTTTTAGCTCGTCTTAAGATGTTTAAACCTGCGGAATGCTCAGTGGCGCTCATCGTGACGCCGAATAGATCTGGCTCGAACTCCTTTAGATACTTTTCAATAGGTGTTTGATCGAACTCCTGGTTAACAATTCGAACCTCATCGACATTATCAAGAATCGTTGCAGCTATGTACTCCAGGTTAATCGCTAATGGAGACCATAAAAAGCCCCAACCACAACGGGAACTTGGTCGAACCAGCATTATTCGTTTAAAACTCACAGGACATCACTTTTGAATTATTTTTAAACTTGAAGTAGAAAAAGGGATAAATCAATTTTTTTATTTGAAGTTACCTATGAAATAATTATAATTGTTAAAAAATAATATTATTTTAATTCTAGCTTATGTTAACGGAGAAAAGCGATTTTGTTGCATGTTTATTTATTTTATCCCATCTGTTTCGGACCACCCCTATAGTGGCACCCAGTATTTGACGCTTCATGCGCATGCGCGCCGAAGAAATGAACGAACTGTGATCGGGAATGAGAAATTTTTGTAAAGAGATTAGACAAAATGATGCTAGACAAAATATTAATGCTAGTATTATGAAGTCTAATCGAATCTGGGGTAGTCGGGTTTGCTGTACTTCTTTGGTTGTTCATTTGGTATACCGGGGGTTAGTTGACTATCGATTGTGAGCACAGCTGATGTCCGAGCCGGCGTTAAGTATTGTTGTTGCATGGGTTGTACCTGGACCTGAGGGTATGGTGGCGGTACTATTGGTACTGGTGGTACTACGGGTACTGCTGGTACTGCTGGTGGCGGGTAGTAGAACAATGGTGGTTCTCCAGAGGCGATACCTTGGATCAAGTAGGGTTGGTTCACGGCGGTAACCATTGGGGTCGGTAATGGAACTGGGGGATAGACCAT
>CBFDAW010000551.1:0-2958 GCA_965602865.1 uncultured Thermoplasmata archaeon | reverse complement strand
GTGTTATGCTCTTACCCGATTTCAATCCGATAATACCTTCCCAATCACTCCAATTATTTCCGTTATCCACCGAGTAAGAATGCTTTACAGTTGATCCTTTCACCTCTCCGCCGCCAATATCTATTATAGTTACACCCACGGTAACAAATGTTGATTCGGTCTGCCAGGTCGTGTGTCTGGTCTCGGATTTGAGAATGTTACATTATCGCCGTCGATCTTGATAGTGAATGTTACATTAGTTTTATCGCACTCCGTTGGGATGCCAGATAAATTTACGATGTGAGTGTCACCATCCAAATCCGTTGCCGGTGCCGCAAGGGTTTGAATAGTAAAGTTCTTCCCCGCTGGCGGTGAATCCGAACATGAATTTTCGGCTTCATCCCAAATCGCGATATCGACCTCGTCATCGGGCGGGTAAACATCTGTCGTGTTTTCGTAAACTACTGTTAAACCGGTCCAATTTAGCTTCTCGTCGCCTCGTACGAGACCACCATCGATGATAGTCCGGTTATCTTCACCTTCGACTTTTAATTTACCATTGAACATAAGATCGTTTTCGACTCGATAGAAATCCGTTGCATTGAACCAAGTGGGATAAAATGATACATTCGTCGCGTAGGCTTGAACGTTATGGAAAATCTCATCCGGATAGTTCCAATTGAAAATTACATTAAAATTTATTGTCCACTTATAAATAGAATCATTAAAAGCATTACTTGTGGGTTCAAGAATAATATAATTCTTCGGATCAAAGATCTTGGAGAACTGCCCGGTTGCGCGATCCCATAGGAGTTGAATATTCAAGCCACTTGGGTCGAGACTTAAACGAACCATTCCTAAATCGGATAACGATTCGGTATCGGTTATGTTGACCCTGAAAGTATATGTTGAAAATCGAGAATAAATTAAATTAGTTGGTGTGGAATTATTAAGTAATGATAATGAAGTAATGTTAAATGTACGGTGGAATAAGAATTTAGACACGAAAACGGAAGCATTGGAATTAAATGATGAGTTGTATGCTCCCGGTGTAGTAGGAAAATTCAATGAATCTGTAAACCCCGTTATATAATAATTACCCATCGGATCTGATGTTATCCCATAACCCATTTCGCTGTTATTTCCACCGAAAAATGTAGAATATAAAAGTGCCGAGCCATTATGATTTAGCATAAGTATTATAGCATCTCCATACATGCCACCACCATTATATGTTCTATCGTAGGCGTCATAAGTGGTGGGAAAATCTGATGATTCAGTGCCTCCTGTTAAAATCGTATTCCCAAATAAATCTACTAGATTGGCATAGAACCAATCCCAATCATTTCCGCCAATAAATGTAGAATATATTAGATCCGACCCATTATGATTGAGCTTGAACACGAACGCATCACCCAGACCATTATATACTTCATCATAAGCGCCGGTAGTAGTCGGGAAATTTGATGAGTTGGTTACTCCTGAGACAATTACATTCCCTTGCGAGTCAATCTTAATATCAGTACCCCAATCATTCTTATTTCCCCCCACATAGGTAGAATATATCAACGCGGAACCATTCCAGTTAAGCTTGAACACGAACACATCATGCCTATTAAGGGTGCCTCCATTATGTGAAGAATCATATGCTCCGGGCGTTACGGGAAAAGTGGTTGACCCGGTATATCCTGTTACATATGAATTCCCCGATTTATCCACAGCAATATTACAACCCACATCATAATCATTCCCGCCAACAAATGTTGAGTAAATTAATTTTGAACCATTTTGGTTAAGCTTCAGAACAAAGCAATCATCATTGTTAGCGGTATTATCAAACGCACCGGGTGTAATGGGAAAATTTCCTGAACCGGTCCATCCTGTTATGAATGCATTCCCGTAAGAGTCTATTTCAATATCCCCACCAGGATCGGAATTACCTCCCCCAATATATGTAGAATAAATAAGCTCTGAGCCATTTCGGTTAAGCTTGAGCACGTAACAATCATTCCAGCCACCATTATATGTAGTATTGAGCACACCTGGCGTTGTGGGAAAGTCTGATGACCATGTGGTCCCGATCACAAAGGCATTATTAGTAGAGTCAACTTTTATATCACCACCCTGGTCAATATTGTTACCCCCAATAAACGTAGAATAGAGAAGCTTTGATCCATTCCAGTTAAGTTTGAGCACAAACACATCACCGGGATGGGGGTAATATTGTGAGGAATTATACGATGTATTATATGCACCCGGTGTGGTAGGGAAATCAGATGAGTTTGTGGTTCCTGCTACATATACGTTTCCAGTCGAATCCACTGCAATTCCAAATCCCAATTCATAATCATTTCCACCTATGTATGTAGAATATTCTAACCGAATGCGTGGGTCGATCACGAGAACTTCTTGCGGTCGGTAATCGTCTAAAAGTTCAAAGCTATATTCCGAATTATTATTAATTTTGAATCTTCCTTCAACTTTATGTCGTGACCCGGCATAATCTTGATAAATGAATAGCGCACCATCAGTAATATCTTTAATTTCTGTTTTAATTATCAAGTTCCCGAAATCATCAATTGTAAGTTCTCCTGCACCTTCATATCTTATTTTGATCTGTCGTACATCAGCCCCTGGGTGAACTATGATATCATATTTTAGTCCGTTTTCATTCGTGTAATATCGCAAATCGATGCCATCATAGATGTTTTCGTAAATTATCTCTTGATAATTCGGCACCTGCGTACACCATTTTGATGAATCGTTCCCGTAGAAGAAGTTGCTGTAATATTCCAATGGTTCTCTCCCTTGGGGTCTTACATGATTCGCCGCCAAAAACTCTTGCTTGAGGACCACACTTTTATATTCTATAGGTTCCGGTCGCCGATCATCACTCGCCAGTCTAGATCCTCGAGTGTAGACTGTCGACTGTTGACTATTAATCGAAAATTCATCCCTGACTTCGAACCACACGCCGTC
>CBFDAW010000550.1:0-2959 GCA_965602865.1 uncultured Thermoplasmata archaeon | reverse complement strand
TATAACTATTTTAGAAAAATGTAATATTGAAAAAGAAAGAAATGAGAATATTATAAAATTCGTAGAATTAAGAAAGAACCTCCCGGAGGTTCTAAAATCATTTGTAGATGATGGAGAAGAATATAATGAATGGAATGATGAGAAAAGGTGGAAAGCTACGGATGGACTTATAAAATGGATAAACAAAAATGATGACTTTTTACTAGATGAAAAAATCGGAGTAAGAGTATTTCCGAAAAAACAAGAAGAACTATGTGAAGAAGGTTTTAATCCAGAAGATAAGAATTATGAAGGTGCAAAATGGGGTAAATATCTTCGAGCACCGGATATATTTTTTAAAATTATGGAAAAGGAAGGAGATTTATTTATTCCATTAAAAGAAATTGCAGATGTAAAATTTGGAATTAAAACAGGGGCTAATGAATTCTTTTATTTGACGGAGGAAGATATTGAACGATGGGGTATAGAACGAGAATTCTGGATGCATAGAAAAGGGAAAAAATGGGTTCCTAATTATGTTATTAGATCTCCAAGAGAATGTAAAGGAGTAGTAGTCCAACCTAAAGATCTACAATATAGGATTCTAATTGTGCATAAAGATAAAGATAAATTAAAAGACACTAATGTCCTGAAATATATCGAATGGGGAGAAGAACAAGAATTTCATAAAAGGCCAACATGCGCATCGAGAAGAAATTGGTATGACTTAGGAACATCAGAATTTGCTGACTTTATTTGGTTCAAAGCTTTCAATGATAGAGTCATTTCACTTGACTTGAATAGGGAATTTCCAAATAGTGACAGGCTATATAATATTCGAATTAAAGAAGAAAATGACCAAATTAAAGCAATAACAGGAGCAATTCTAAATTCCACATTACAACATTTAATAGTGGAACTTTGGGGGCGAATAAATTTAGGTGAGGGCGCTTTGGATAATATGACATATGAAGCAGCCTCCATGTTAATATTAAATCCTACAAAAATTAATAAAGATTTATTTAAGAAAATCGAACCAGTAATAAAAAAGTATTATCATCGTCCCATTAATTCAATTTTTGAAGAACTTGGTACTGAAGAACCAGAAGAAATAGCTCTTGATAAAGTAAAAAAGGATCGAAGGGAACTGGATAAAATTATCCTAGGAGATATTTTACGATTGTCAGAAGATGAGCAATTGGAAGTCTATAAAGCAGTAGTGGATCTTGTCCGGTCCAGGATAAACCGCGCCAAAAGTGCAAAGAACAAAAAGAAGAATAATCAAGGATTCAAAGCCAACATCGAGCAATTATCCATAGTAGCGTTCCATGAGGTTTATTTGGATTATTTACGGCTCAATAAAGAATTAGATCTTGGCGAGGTTAAAAGACAAGAGATATCGACTGAAATAAAAGGTGATGTGAAAGTTAAAGTCGATATTTCCGGTAAATCCAAGGTTGTAATAAACGGAGAAGAATTTGAATGCGATTCCGTAGAGGAAGCTAAATATATTAAATATAATCTGCTCATGGGTGAATCTGAAATTAAGATTCCGCTCGACAGCCAAATACTGAGTAAAGCAGTCCGGAACTTCGAACGGATAGAAAGAGAGATAAATAAAGGTTTAAAAAAGACTCTTGAGACATGTATCAGAGATGAAAGGATGCAGGATAGAATTAAAGATAAGATCTATAAAGAGATGTGGTTAAAGGTTGGGAAATTTGAGGTTTAGTGAATTACCACAGCTCACTAATTTTTTTAGCAACTTTAAATTTTTTCCCAAAACTTTTCCCAAAAGCTTGTAGAATACTTCGTTCTTGCAAACGACTCAATTATGGATCAATGTTTGACGATTTACACCCATACCGATGACTTACACTTTACCACAGAATTGCAGTGATCGATTATTGATTGATTTTATGGCGATTGCGCTGGCTTATCTGTGGGTGCTTGGGTCGCGTCGGTCACTATCTGCGCCTGCGGCGGTAGTGCTAATGGCTGCGGTTGGGCAAGTTGTTGTTGTAATAATTGTTGTTGTAGTAATAGTTGTTGTTGTAGTTGCTGGAATTGCAGTTGTTCTTGTGGCGTTGAAAGCGTTGGTGGTAATATTGGTTGAGCCATTGGCTGCATAGGCCATTGTATCGGTAGTGTAGTGCCAACCGAACCGGGTACTGGAACCGGAGACCAGGCTTGATCCGGAATCGCACCCAAAACCACCGTTCTATCGGGTTCCTCATCGGACTTAGCGTTATCTTTGGCTTTTTTACGGTGCCACAAAAAAGTTAAAATTAAAATTAATATAATAATTATGACTATAATTGACCCCATCATACTTGCACTAATTTCATTTTCACCGGTTTTATCTGAACTCTTTGTTTCATCTGGAAGTTTACCTTCATCACCATCTTTATCTTCATCATTTTCCGAAGGTATCGTTGATGGGAGAATTTGAATGTCTATGTATTTTTCAGTTTCTTCAAATGACACATCGATTACCGTCAATGTGATCCTATGCCAACCAACATCCGTTAAATTTGTAGAAAATTTAGGCTCCGTACTCAGTTCACCGGAGATATTCGAATCCCAGCGATAGCTGAGAATATCGCCATGGACCAGGTCGTCATCCGTGCTATTAGCACCATCAAAATTAATTATCGTTGTTGTGTTAAACTTTTGTTTATACAATGGCGAAGAGATCAATGGTAATGGGGCGTCATTTACATTATTAACAACTAACTTCACGGTCTTGGAATCCGATTCCTCGTCAAGATCACTCACTTGAAACTCTACCTCATAGCTACCAACCATATCATTATCCGGTAATATAGAGATTTCGCCGGATTCCTGGTTGAATTTATAATTTTCACCGGTCAGTCCATCGATTTCGGTTGTAATATTAGTGGAGAATTTAAGTCTATCACCGTGTACAGTATCTCCGAATAATATATTTCATTGAGGTGGTGTCCACTGAACCTCAGTC
>CBFDAW010000549.1:0-2960 GCA_965602865.1 uncultured Thermoplasmata archaeon | reverse complement strand
TGGTGTACCATTACATGCAGATTTCTCAACTGGTCCTATAAGGTTAGATGAAAGAGCCGAGGTTAGAGCTAAATATAATATTAAAGAACACAGCAAAGTGGTAACAGTTCTTGGTGGTAGAGAAGGTGTGAGCAATACAGAAAAGATTTTAAAAGAACTAATAAAAGAGCTTCATGACGAAGAGTTCATGGTTCAATGTGGAATTAATCATAGACTCTACGATAAAATCAAAAATTTAGCTGAAAAAACTGAGAACAGCAAATATATTCATCCGCTTGGTTTCGTGGATTCCATGAGAGAGCTATATTCATTATCCGACGTAGTAATTACAAAACCAGGCGCCATTACGGTATCTGAACTTGCAGTCTCTAATGTTGACTTCATACTCGATACTTGGCCAGTGGTTATGCCTCAAGAAAAGGGTAATGTAAAGTTTGTAAAAGAAAATAATCTTGGCATCATTGCTCATAGAATAAATGAACTTCCGAAGGCCGTTAACAGGATATTGAAAGATAATGTACATAAATCCACGAAAAAAGAGCTAAAAGCAGTAAGAGGAAGTCTTTACGGAACCGAAAAAATCGGAGACCGAATTATGTCCATTGTGAATGAATATAAAAAAGGTTGAGTGAAATGAATTTAATAAAGATTTTAATCACTGGCTCAACAGGTTTCGTGGGTAGAAACCTTTATGATTATTTAACAAGCAAGAAATATGATGCTACTGGCCTCACGCACAATAAAGTTATCAACAGCCAGAATTTTGTTCATGGCGATGTGTTGGTAGGCTCTTCACTAGATAAGGCGATGAAAGATATGGATGCAGTGGTGCACTGTGCCGGTCTAGTGGGTGGAAACCGACCCTGTAAAGAATATAAGGTTAATTCGGAAGGTACAAAAAACGTTGTAGCTGCGGCAGTTCGAGCTAAAGTAAAAAGAGTAGTTTATATAAGTTCATTGGCAGTAGTGGATGAATATATCGACCATTATAATAACGACGAAAAGATCTCATATGCTAAGAAATATAGGAACCATTATACCGCATCAAAAATTAAAGCAGAAAAATATACATTGACAAGAAAGAATGAATTGAATGTAATTATACTAAGACCAGGTTGGATTTGGGGGTCAGAGGATGAAAACATAATTGAGTTATTTAAATTGATAAAAACTGGCAGCTTTGCATTCATTGGCAGCGGTAATAATCTAACTTATTTTACACATATTTCAAATATAATTCAAGCTATTGAGCTTGCACTTTCTGCTGAAAATGTGAGATCTGGTGAGATTTTTAATATAAATGATGGTATAAAAATTACGATAGCTGAGTTTGTGAATTTGATTGCTTCAGAGCTAAAATTACCGTCAGTGAAAAGGCATATCCCGAAATGGATAGCATATACAATGGCGTTTTTTTTAGAACATATAAAGCCAGGTTCTAATATGACCAGACAGAATGTATCTATAATGTCGAAGAATCTTCATTTCAATATTGCCAAAGCCGAGAAAATGTTAGGTTACAAACCGGATAATGATTATAAGAAATACATTAAAAATGTTATTGAAACAAATATTTTATAATGTTACCTAAGTTAGGTAAAGATTACATGACAAATGAATTAGAAGTAATAAGAGTAATAAAAACCAAGCGGTTCATGACCTTTGATTGTTACGGGACATTAATAGATTGGGAAACCGGGATATTAAAGACAATTAGACCAATACTTAATCGGCACAGTATAAAAAAAACTGATGAGGAAATATTAGGATTATTTGCAGCTTATGAATCTGAGTTAGAACAAGGGGAGTTCATAAATTATAAGAATGTGCTCAAAAAAGTAATGCGTAAATTTTTCAATGATTTTCAAATCACTCCCAAAACCGATGAAGAGGACGCCCTCGTAAATGCAATTAAATTATTTACTCCATTCCCCGATACTATTGATAGCCTCAGCAGACTTGGACAAAGATACGAGCTAGGGGTGATATCTAATGCGGATTCTGACATTTTCAAAAACACCTTAAAAATGTTGAAAATCAAAATCCCGTTTATTATACTCTCTGAAAATATTGGTAGCTATAAACCATCAAAAAATAATTTTCTTTTCGCTTTGAAGTTTATGAATGCACGCGTTGAAGATGTGGTTCATGTAGCCCAGAGCATATATCATGATATTGCCCCAGCCTTACAATTAGGAATAACTACCGTACGAGTAAATCGGAGTAATAGAAGGAGTGGCCATGGCGCTACACCGAAATCGAGTTCAAGCCCTAAGCTTGTGGTGGATGATCTGAATATGTTAGCAGACCTCATTGAAAGTTCTTAATGCTCTTATCCAAAATTAAAATACCCACGAGTAATAAAAGTGAAATCAAAAAGTAAAGAACCGGGGTGAAATATAATAGATATAATATTAACAAAGGTAATTTGAAAATATATCCTGTAATTGTCATTGGTGAAATTACCAAAAACAAACCGACTATTATAGGTAGTGCGGTCAGATTTTTAGCAAAATCTTTGTTTCTATGGGGCATGTTTGATTTTAATATTGCACTATCGAATAAATGAAAAAAGATAGTATATATTTGAGCCTGGATAAGAATCAATATCAATGCTAAAACAAATGGTGATGGTGAAATCAGAATCAAGAGCCATGTTGGCGGGAATGTAAATCTAATAATTTTATAATGATACTTCATCCAACGGCTGATTGGGTATGAAATGATCGGTACCAAAATCGATAGCAATAATATCATGTAGCCATTGTAATCCATCTTCAAATTGATTATATGAATATCCAGGTAAAACATCGGAATTATCGCTAATGATAATATGATCGCCGGCAAAATCGTAGATAGAAAATCTATTGTGAAGTTTTTGATAATATATTTTATTTTCTTACCAGATTTTTTATAGTATATAAAGTATAGAAAATCCTTTGAAATTAAAAGGGCACTCC
>CBFDAW010000548.1:0-2970 GCA_965602865.1 uncultured Thermoplasmata archaeon | reverse complement strand
ATAATCCGAGGTCGAACTTTGGTATGATATCTCAATTCGAGCTTGAGGAAAAGAGTACATCAAACTATGGTTATTTCTATACCTCAGATTACGGACAAAGTTCAGGGCCCAAGTTGATCTTACAGTTCGAGGAGCCGTTACCGGCGATATTACCGCGTGGAGTAATTGAAGCTACGCATATGTACCCTGATGACCACCCGGAGACCGGTACGCCGTGGGATATGTTCGAGATCACGATTGACCTTAAGGATGATGATCTTGGCACCGATTATGCGGAAACCACTTTAAAAGTGAATGATGTGCCGCCGGATATCACAATGGGGAATATCTATGTAAAAAGCAGTACACCTTGGACAACCGGTAAATATGGATTTGCATTAATGTTCGATGGTGTAGACGACTTTGTAGGCGTAAGAAACGATGATAGTCTAAATATTTCTAATTCGATTTCACTTGAAGCATGGATTTATCCGACAAACACAGATACGGGCGAACATATGATTATTAGTAAAGGCGGTAGTTGGGATTATTCGGATTGCCAGGAATACGAATTGACAATGGATAAAGACCGGCCGCTCATCCAAACGAAAGAGGCAGGCACCGATTTCTGGTACGGGGCCGCTCCAGCAGATCCAATAACGAAAAATGAATGGCATCATATAGTAGGCACTTACGATGGAGCACGGTTCACTATTTATGTGGATGGGATCAAACAGACTAAGATCTTTACCGGTTGGGATGCTAATTATAAAGGAGAAAATTATATTAAAGGTTTGCCAACAGCTAATCACGCCATTTCAATAGGTCGCCGTGAACCGGCAAGCTGGGGGGCACTCCATTTTGAAGGCAAAATCGATGAAGTTGCGATCTTCAACCGTGTGTTAGGTGTCATAGAAGTTAATGATCATATGACGAATGGAATTCCGAGTGAGACGGGTTTACCCACAGGATTAGCAGGGTACTGGGACTTCAATGAAGGCATGGGTAGAATTGCACATGATTCGTCTGGTAATAACAATAATGGAATGATCTATGGAAGTGATAATGTTCTTGTTGAAGATGTTGAAATTCTCACCAAGGTGGGTGTACCCGAAGGAACACAAATAACTCTTGAAGGCTTCGAATACGATGATGTTGCGTATGATGTGTGGTCAGAACGCGATTACGGGTTCAATTTCAGCATGGACTGGGGCGACGGTACACCGCCGACGGAATGGTCGGACGATTTCAGCTACACAGGTGGTACAGGCGGCAGCAGTGGTGGTACTTCAGAAGATAATATCGCACCATTAGCTACACCAACATCAGGTTTAAGTGGTGGCAGTGGCATATATGGCCCGGCGAGCATGAATAATTTGATCACAACGGACATGTGTTGGGTGTCATCCAGTAGTTATCCCAATTCTAATTATTTTCAACTTACATGGGCTAAAAAATATACCATAGCTAGGATGTATGTAATTATCCATGGTGCATGGAGTTCGCCTACAAACCGCCACTTAGACGGTTTTGATGTACAATATCGTGTTGGCACTTCATGGGTTACGGATTCCGTTGTAAGGAATAATCCTGGTGACTTTGAATATGAATTCAAGGCACCACGGACCACGGATGCAATCCGGTTATTCAATCTAGTTATGGGTACGAGTGGACAAACTTCGAATCCTTGTGTCTATGAATGGTATGTGTACCCCGGTGGTGGTGGAGGGATCATAAACGAGAGAACCACATGCTCGGCAAGCGCCTACAATAATGGTCGGAAGATCGTGATGGACAGTAAAGACAATCTGTATACAGTGTTCGTAGACCAACCCGGCCCGAATCAGATCTCCATATCGAATTCTTCGGACCTTGGCGAGACTTGGAACCAAAACCCGGTGACTATGGACTCCACAACGCAACTTGAACCCAGTATAGCAATCGATTCCAGTGATGTACTCCATGTGGTCTGGCGCGGCGACGTTTCGGGTACATACCAGATAAGATATGCGAACTCGGCAAATGGCGGTATAAGTTGGGGTAACTTTAAGGTACTAACCTCAGAAACTACCAGCCAATATGCGCCTAGTATCGCAATTGACTCAAACGACATGGCACACATTGTTTGGTTTGATTCGGTAAATATTCATTACATAAACCGCACTTCAACAGGTACTTGGGGAACCCAAACAACGGTGGCAAGTGGAGTATATATAAATCCAAATGTAGCCGTGGATAGCAATGACAATGTACATGTAGTTTGGAGTGGCGCTGATTCGATGAGTACGGTTAATAATATTCATTATAGAATGCTAGATTCAACCGCTGGCTGGGGCTCAGTAGAGATACTTACAACATCCACAACAGACAATAATGACAATCCGAGCTTAGTAATAGATACCGATGATAACATGCATGTGGTCTGGCAGGCAGAACCATCGCCTACCCAGATTAAATACATCGCTTTTGATGCGAGCACCAATAGTTGGGGCTCGATAGAGACAATCACTTCGAATGTAGTTGACAACACATACCCGACAGTCGGTATAGACCACCGCGGGTTTGTGTATATTGCCTGGGTTAAAGATGATCCTTACCAAATTAATATGACTATGTACAACGGCAAATTCTGGTTAGACGAATTCGAATTAACCAATCCATCAGTATTCACTTCAACAGTTAGTTATCCGAGTATTATTTACGGTGGGCAACATTCCATAGCGGGTCGTGGTGTTTGTATGGTGTTCACGGCTGATAATATAACAGCATGTAATCTTTACTTTGGAGTAACAACGGATTGGAATCACACCGATTTTGGTCCATGGAAGGGTATTCCATCATTCAGACATTTATACCGTGACGATAACCCAAGCATGACTAATGAGGATGTGTACAACTTGAAAATCCGCGTCCGAGATGATGACTTGGGTATCGGTGAATGGGTCTTACCCTTAAAGGTATATAATGTCTGGCCGGTTCTTGATAAGACCG
>CBFDAW010000547.1:0-2971 GCA_965602865.1 uncultured Thermoplasmata archaeon | reverse complement strand
AAAATATTTTTACTTTAAAATTATCATGCACTGAGCTAAATGTGCCGAAAGTTAGATCCGTAGGTGGTATAAACAATGGGGAATTATTTGAATCATTGATCTCTACCGCATATTCGGCTGTAACTTCATCATTCACTAACCATTGGATTTTTTCAATATAATTTTCGGTATCTATATTAGTAAATTCCAAAGTTGCGTTTATTAGATACATATCGTTTGGGACTATGAAGATTTCGGATTCCCAAATATTACTTGGATAATAATTTCCGATCTCGATATTATCAAACCAACAATAACCTTCGGAGTCTTCCCATTCTGTAAAACCCGATAAACTAATCTTATCTAATGTGTCCGTTCCAGAATATCGACGCGTTGCGCAAGATATTATTTTTATTTCTGTGTTATAATTTTGATCATCTAAAGAATATAGATATACATCATAAGTATCCATTACTATATTATGCCAAATCCTAATGCGATACCAAACATTTTCAATTGTATCATAACCACTATAAAGAAGAGGGTTTGCATTACGATAATAGATTTTATTACTTCCTTTATAGTTTAAATCCAACCAGACAAATTGAAGATCATCATCTGAAAATGTTTGGATCCGAGTACTTGGACTTTTGTTTAAATCCTTTTTTGAATATTTTACCCAGCAATGTAATTCTTTGTTTGAAAAATTTGCAATATTATCACACGCAATTTCCAAACCGGAGGTATTACCTAAATCATATATCCAAGTTTCATCACCGCCATTATTTCCACCAAATAGTACAACATTATCCATTGCATAAATGGATGCCATAGCATGTCCTTGTCTCTTATTTGGTTTGTTTTGTGGCGTTAACTCAGTCCAAGTATTATCGCTTAAATCGTAAATCCATGTATCATTCAGATCATTGGCGCTATCATATCCCCCGAATAATAATATTTTATCATCACTATAAACTGATGCCAGACTCTGATTGGATCTAGCTGCAGGGCTATTTTGCGGTGTTTTATTAATCCAACTATCTTCACTTAAATCGTAAACCCACGTTTCATTACCGGATCCAAAAAATATTACCTTATCTGTACCGTATATGGTTGCCATAGAATGGTAACTTGAATGTTTTGGTTGGGGTTCAGGTGTCTTATATGTCCAAGTATTTTCACTATAATCATAAACATAAGTTTGGTTGAGGTTCATACCCCAAAAACCACCAAATAGTACTACATTATCGGTTCCATGGACGGATGCCATTGCTGAGCCCGATCTGAAACCGGGTCCGTTATCTCCCATGTTAGTCCAATTATTTTGGCTTAAATCATATATCCAGGTATACTCATCGGTATCCCCTCCAAATAATACTACCTTATCCGTTCCATAAATTGTTGCCATTGTATGATTTTCCCTTTCATCTGGGTTATTACCTTGGGGATACATGTTAGTCCAATTGTTTTCATTTAAATCATATATCCATGTCTCATTACTACCACTTGAGCCGCCATAAAGTAATATTTTATCTGTTCCATGTATGGACGCTATTGCATGACTCTCTCTATCGCTAGGTTTGGTAGGTGGTATTTGTTGTGACCAAGATTGAGGTATATAATCAACTACTATTCTTCCACACGTAGATCCGGAAAATTTCTCGTCATTAACAATTTTACCTTCAAATGTTCTATTTGAATAAGCTTCAGTCCAGTTATTGTGATCTTTCCAATTTGAATTATCAATATCTTCCAAATTATCAATATAGGAAATTTGCCATAAATCTTGCGAATGATACTCTCTGATAGTAACGTTATCAAACCAGCTATATCCATCGGCATCTCCCCAACTAGTATAACTCATCAACCTGATTTTATCTAATATATCTGTTCCTGAATATCGCCGGGTTGCTCCGTGGATAATTTTTATTTCTGAATTATAATTTTGATCATCAGAAGAATAAAGATATGCATCGAATGTATCCAGTACAATATTATATCTGATTCTAATGCGATACCATGAATCTTCGGTTGTATTGTAACCGCTGTCGATTAAATCAGTTTCATTTCGATAATATACGTTATTGTTTCCGCCATAATTTAAATCAATCCAGGCATATTGATTATCATCATTCGAAAATGTCTCAATTCGAGTACATGGACTTTTTGATAAATCTTTCTTGGAATATCTCATCCAACATAATAACTCTTTTTCTGCAAAATTGGGAATATTATCCTGTGCCATTGCTAATCCGGATCGAGGACATGTATAATCAAGCGTGATCCTACCGCTGGTTGTACCTGAATATTTTTCATCATTCATAATTTTACCTTCGTATATTCCCTCTGTATAGTCCTCTGTCCAGTTGTTATGCTCGGTCCAATTAAGTTCATTATCGTTCTCAAGATCATCATTAAATAAAGTAAAATTAATCTCATATTTCTTTTCAGTTGACTGGTTCGTTCCACCGGTCAGTGTCCGTATTTTATAGATCCTAGGTGTTTTCACACCATTACTTTGCAAATATAATTTTATCTTAAAGGATTCGTTAATTATATTATATGATCCTGATGTTAAGGTAGAATTGCTGATTCGTATTGGTGAATCATATGGGTCGGTAATATCTGTAGTATATGCTGCTTTCACATCACCGTTTTCTATCCATTCAATTTTATCGATATAATTATTTACATCCACATCGGAAAATTTAATAAATGTCTGTTCGATTTTTTTACCGGGTTCTAATGTTTGATTAATAGATTCCCAATTACCACTATGGTTATATTCACCAATTAAAAGATTATCAAACCAGCAAAAACCCTCGGATTTCCCTGTGGTTGCGTATCCCTTTAATATAATTTTATCTAAGTCATCATTACCCGATGAACCACCATTTCGCACCGCATTATCTTTGATTTTCACCTCCAGGTTGTAATTCTCATCCTCCGTGGAATATATATAAATGTCATAATAATCGTTTGTCCCAACTTC
>CBFDAW010000546.1:0-2972 GCA_965602865.1 uncultured Thermoplasmata archaeon | reverse complement strand
ATTGAATCGGGAATGGCCACTGTTTGAAAAACAACATTAAATGTTCCGCACACTTATAACCAATAAAATTAAATAATCCTAAGGTGTTTAAAAGATTGTTAAGGAATATATGATTATTAAAGTGGTCAAATATGGGGGTAATAAAGAATTGCGAAAATATATAACGATATTCTCGATTTGTATTCTAATATTATCCATGATAAATGTAGTACCTTCAAAATCGATTTATGATAGAGATATAGAAACAGATCCCATAGATATTATTGATAATTCCATTTTTAATCAACTGGAAGAAGCACGCATCTTACAAAATCTAAATAAACTTGATGGTTTTTTCACCGAAAACTGGGGGCAAATAGGTAATGACTCAGTAAGATATTATATCCAGGGAAAAGGCGTGTGGTTCTTGGATGATGGTGTAGTGTTTGAAATTTCCGAGCCAACCAAGAGTTATAGCTTTAAAGAACGATTCAAAGATCCATATTCGTTGGTTGGATTAAGTGATGAGTTAAATAAACCTATAGAGCGAAAAAGTGTAGTACTTAAATTGAATTTCGAGGGTGCTAATCAAGTCATCCCTGAAGGACGAGAATTATTACCTTATCGAAGCAATTTCTTCTATGGTAATGATTCTACTAAATGGTGTTCGAATGTTCCAAATTATAATGAAATAGTTTATAGGAATATCTATGATAACATTGATCTCAGATATTATACAACATCCAAAGGTTTAAAGTATGACTTTATTGTGCATCCAGGTGGTGAACCCAGTGATATTAGGTTGAGATATGAAGGACCAGAAAAATTGTTCATTGATGATTACGGTGATCTCAGGATTAAAACAACACTAGGAGATGTTGAGGATTCTAACCTTTTTATCTATCAGAATAAAAAAAACGATAAAAAGGAAATTGAAGGAAAAATCAATTTATTAACTCACTTAACTTATGGTTTTAGATTATTGGGAGAATATGATAGAGGAAAAGATTTAATTATCGATCCACTTATTTACTCAACATTTGTAGGTGGAAATTTATATGAAGCAGGGGGAAGTCTCGCAATCGATCCAAAGGGTTATGCATATATTACCGGCGAGACGAGATCTAATGATTTTCCGAACACGACCGGTGTTTACAACACATTCTTTAGTGGTTACAATGATGTGGTTGTGTTCAAGTTGAACCCAACGGGCTCTTCACTTGTTTATTCTACATTCATCGGTGGAGACGATTTGGATAGCGGTCTTAGTATCGCAATCGATTCGAGCGGCAATGCATATGTGGGTGGGATAACGGAATCGCAAAATTTCCCAAAAACAACCGGTGCATACGATACTACACATAATGGTTTTACTGATATTTTTATTCTTAAGTTGAATGCAACGGGCGCATCACTTTTTTACTCAACATTCGTAGGCGGAATTAATACCGAGGTAACTTATAGTATAGCGCTCGATTCAAGTGGCTATGTATATGCTGCGGGGTATACTCATTCGAATGATTTTCCTTATACGCCTGGTGCATATGATACCACATATAACGGTGACTGGGATGCCTTTGTGTTCAAGTTAAATTCCTCCGGTTCCTCGCTTATATACTCAACATTCGTAGGTGGAACTAATCGTGATATTGGTAAGGGTATCGTGATTGATCCTATCGGTAACACTTATGTGACTGGGTCCACGCGATCTATTGATTTCCCTAATACGACTGGTGCACATGATAATACACATAACGGCGAAGATGATGTTTTTGTGATTAAATTGAACTTAACAGGCTCGTCACTCATGTATTCATCCTTCTTTGGCGGAAGTGATTTGGATCGAGGTTGGGATATTGCAATCGATACCAGCGGCAATATTTATGTAACCGGGACGACTTTATCAGCGGATTTCCCGAATACGACAGGTGCTTATGACAATACATATAATGGTGATAGTGGGAACGAATGGCTGCGCGGTGATGTGTTCGTGTTCAAATTGAATTCAACAAACTTGTCGCTTAATTATTCAACATATGTGGGTGGGGGTGATTATGAACGTGGTAGATGTATTACGATCGATTCAAATAATAATGCGTATGTTACCGGAGAAACAAAGTCTCCTGATTTTCCGAATACTACTGGGGCACTGGATACCACACACAATGGTGAGGAAGATGCATTTGTATTCAAGTTGAACCCAATAGGCACATCGCTTATATACTCAACATTTATCGGTGGGAGTAAATGTGATTGGAGTTGGGACATTATAATCGATCCCAATGATAATATGTTTGTAACTGGGTGGACAAACTCAATAGATTTCCCGATTACGACTGGTGCATATGATAACACATCCAATGGTGACCGTGATATTTTCGTGCTAAAATTTAGCATAACAACGAATAATAGTATCCCAGCGGTAATAGATCTTAAAATCTCAAAACCAACAATATTACGAACTAATACAGTTTATTTATATTCGAATGCAACAGATATTGAAGATTTAGAGAAAAACCTAACTCCTGTTTTCATCGAGTATAGAGACCCAAACGAATTAATTTGGAACAGTACTTATTTCTCAACTCCACAATATAATAATTCACGCTGGGAGATGAGTTTTACACCGCATAAAAATGCTGTATTAAGCTTGTATGATTTCAGGGTCATGTTCAATGATACTGATAAATTATTTAGCCCCTGGTTCTATTTGAATGATTCAGTGATGGTTTTAAATAATATTCCAAATGTATTGGATTTATCATTATCGAAAAATACATCAATCCGGAATGAGACAATATCTGTATGGATAAATGGGACTGATATTGAAGATGATGAAAGAAATTTAACCATCGAATTGGAATATAGAGTTCCTAATGAACAATTTTGGAATACTACTTATTTAGATCATACAAAATTTTTTAACGAAAGGTGGGAATATAATTTTCATATACCTTTCGATGCACACTTTGGGTATTATGATTTTAGAGCTA
>CBFDAW010000545.1:0-2972 GCA_965602865.1 uncultured Thermoplasmata archaeon | reverse complement strand
TTATGAAATATGGCAACTACTTACGGTATAGATTATCCATTTAGAAACAGCACCGTTGGGGATTATGTTTCGATGACCACAACTCCTGAGAGGGAAGTTAGGGCGGATTTAATACATTTGTTACTAACACGCAAAGGTAGTCGTTACTTTTTACCTGATTTTGGTACTCGATTATATGAATTTATTTTCGAGCAGAACGATTCCGTGTCACACAATCAAATTGAAGATGAGGTACGTGATTCCGTGAAAAAATATATTCCAAATTTGGATATTAATTCAATAACTGTTATTAGTGCGGAAGATGATCCGGAGATTCCAACATCTCCTCAAGAAGAACAGGATAATAGATTGTTCAGGGTTTCGGATGGTTCGGCAAAACCATATACAGCTAAAGTAAAGATAGACTATACAGTTAATAATGGTGCGTTTTCAACATCAGATTTTATAATACTAAATATTTAATATGTCAAAACAGATATCATATGGAGTAAGGGATTTTGCCGGTTTAAGGGATGAATTGGTTAAGTTGACACAGGAATATTATCCCGATCTAGTTTCTAACTTCAATGATGCTTCGATTTATTCCGTATTATTGGATTTAAATGCTGCCGTGTCGGATAACTTACACTTCCATATCGACAAGGTATGGCAAGAAACAATGTTAGATTTTGCACAGGAAAGAAATTCCCTATTTCATATTGCAAAAACATACGGGATCAAATTACCTGGGGCTAGACCATCAGTCGCGTTATGTGATTTCAGTATTAATGTACCCGCATACAAAGATAAAGAAGATGAGAGATATGAGGGGATATTAAAGGCCGGGGCACAAGTATCAGGAGGAGGTCAAGTTTTTGAAACCCTTGAGGATGTCGATTTTTCGAGCCCATTTGATAGTAGCGGCACCTCAAATAGAACAAAAGTACCAAATTTTAATAGCAACAATAAACTCATATCATATACAATCACAAAAAGAGCTCCTGTTGTTAATGGGATTTCTCGTATATATCGGAAGGTTATTAGCGCTGCCGACCAGAAACCATTTTTGAAATTATATCTTCCAGAAAGAAACGTGTTAGGGATAACTTCAGTTATTCATAAAAGCGGAACTGGATATAACGCAAATCCGACTGATGATGAATTTATGTCATCGACGAATAAATGGTATGAGGTCGATTCATTAATTGAAGATGATGTTTTTATTGAAAATCCTACCGCGGCATCCGATAGCGACATTTATAAGGCTGGTGATTATACTCAGGTAACTAAGAAGTTTTATAGTGAATACACCCCAGAAGGTTACTTTTCATTAACATTTGGGTCAGGAAACGTCGACCCAATGGATAATTTGGACGATTATATTGAAGGTTCAATGCAAGTTAATCTGGCGACTTTCTTAAATAACACCTCTTTGGGTGAGATTCCGAAGCCTAACACCACATTGTTCGTAAAATATCGTATTGGTGGGGGTAAAGACACAAATATAGGGGTTAATGTCATCACGACCATGGAATCCTATGATTTCGTAGTGAACGGACCCAACTCGTCTATAAATAACCAAACCTCTCAATCGATGAGAACAACTAATGTCACACCAGCGATTGGTGGGGCGGATATCCCTACTATTGAAGAAATGAGAAATATGGTTGCGTACAATTTTGCGGCTCAAAATAGGGCAGTAACTCTAAACGATTATAAATCATTAATAGAAAATATGCCGTCAACATACGGAGCCCCTGCGAAGGTGAGTGTAATGGAAGAGGATAATAAAGTTCGAATAAAATTATTGTCTTATGATGAGTTGGGAAATTTAATCGACACGGTATCCAATACATTAAAAAACAACGTTATAAATTACCTTGCAAATTATAGAATGTTAAATGATTATTTAGACATTCAGAGCGGTGAAGTGATTGATATGGGATTAGAGGTCGACTTAGTTGTTAATAAGAACGAAAATTCAACAGATATAGTAAAGAATGTGGTTTCTGAAATTACGGATTTTTTTGATATTACTAAGAGAAAAATGGGTGATCCATTATTAGTCGGAGATTTATCGAAAGATATTGGTAATGTCGGTGGTGTGGTTAACGTGGTAGATATCCGAGTATTTAATAAAATTGGTGGAAACTATTCCACATCGGAGGTTGCTCAGTCATACTCAGATCCCGTCACCAAAGAAATTCAACAGTCAGAGAGTACCATTTATATGAAAACCAATCAGATTTTCCAAATCAGGTTTCCTAGCGCAGACATAAAAGTTAGGACGAAAAATCTCTCTTCCACTACATATTAATTTGTTTTTTATGTATCTTATAGAAAACTGGGAAGTTTCTATTTATATAATATGATACAAAAACATAGAATAAACACAAACATTGGGAGAGATCAGCGAGTCAATGTCGAGATTAATCAGAATTTCGATATTATGGAAATTCTTTCATTGAAATTCTCACAAAAAGATGTTTTTGCTTCGGGTAATTGCTCCGAGTATGGGGTGGTTGTGGGGCGCGTATCCGCGAATAATGGATTCGGGGTCCCAAACGCAAAAATTTCCATATTCATCCCACAAGATAGTATTGATGCTGATGATCCGGTTATTTCATCTTTATATCCGTACCAAGAGATAAGCGATAAAGATGAAAATGGTTATAGATATAACCTATTACCAGAAAGACAACAGCACTCAGGACACGCTCCGACAGGAACATTTCCAGACCAACAAGATATTTTAACTAGAGAAGAGGTTCTCGAAGTTTTTGAAAGCTATTACAAATACACGGTAAAAACCAACGATTCGGGCGACTTCATGATTTGGGGAGTTCCAGTTGGCGTACAGACAATACATGTCGATATTGACTTATCTGACATTGGATGTTTTTCACTTAGACCGTATGATTTTCTTAAAAAGGGATATGGTGAAGCCGATTTTGAGAGGTTTTACCAATTCAAATCAAGTACCGATATTGATG
>CBFDAW010000544.1:0-2978 GCA_965602865.1 uncultured Thermoplasmata archaeon | reverse complement strand
TAAATGATTATTGTATCTTGAGATTGAAAAGAGTAACTCACTAAACTCAATATACCATCATTTAGAAAACCAGGGGGGATTGACATAGAAAAAGAGATAGTAATCACAAGTGCAGTACGAACGGCAATTGGCAAATTTGAAGGCGGCTATAAAAACACACCAGCAGTTAAATTAGGTGCAAATATCATTGAAGAAGCACTTAAACGATCGAAGGTCCCGCCCAAGCTCGTAGACGAGGTGATTATGGGTAATGTGATCTCCGCGGGATTAGGTCAAAATCCTGCCCGACAGGCGATGATACATGCTGGTCTACCCGTAGATGTCGGGGCAATGACCGTGAATAAGGTCTGCGGTTCGGGATTGAAAGCGGCAATGCTGGCAGCTTCTGAGATTAAAGCCGGTGATATGGATATCGTGGTGGCTGGCGGGATGGAGAACATGACGATGGGGCCGTATCTACTGCAAAAGGCACGAGCCGGATATAGGTTAGGTGATAACACACTCGTAGACGCCATGGTACATGATGGGTTATGGGATATCTATAACGATTTTCATATGGGATTGACCGGTGAAATAATTGCTGAAAAATATGGAATCACCCGCGAAGAAGCCGATGAGTTTTCGTATAATAGTCACATGAGAGCGCACAAGGCTGCCGAAAACGGTGAATTCAAAGACGAAATTTTGCCTGTGCATATACCACAGCGTAAAGGCGAGCCCATTACCATCGAAAGGGACGAAGGTGTCCGAGGCGATACCACTATAGAAAAATTGAGCAAGCTTAAACCGGTCTTTAAAAAAGATGGAATAATCACCGCGGGAAATGCCTCACAAATCAGTGACGGTGCCGCTGCAGTTGTGGTCATGAGTCTCAAAAAAGCACAGGAGCTGGGTATTACTCCTATTTTCAAGATCATAGATTTTGCCACAAGCGGCGTCAAACCCGAGGAGGTAATGTATGCACCAGTACCAACATTAAAAAAATTATTTAATAAGACAGGATTTCAGCCTGAGGATATTGACCTCTATGAGCACAACGAGGCGTTCTCAACGGCATCTATCGCTATTTCAAGAGAGTTTAACATTCCTCCGGAGAACTTCAATGTCCATGGTGGTGCAGTGGCGCTCGGGCATCCGATCGGTGCCTCAGGGGCGCGTGTGCTGGTAACGTTACTGTACGCCATGAAACAACGCGGCGACCACCGCGGCCTTGCTACATTATGTCTGGGCGGCGGGAACGCGGTTGCAATGATCGTCGAACGATTGGAGGGGGCGTGAAATGAATTATATAAAAAAAAATTTGAATAAAGGAGGAATGAAATGGAAATAAAAACTATAGGTGTAGTAGGTGCCGGGCAAATGGGAAACGGCATTGTCCAGGTTGCCGCACAGGCAGGATTTACCGTAGTTATGCGTGATATCGAGCAACAGTTTATTGACAAAGGTATGGCAAGAATCAAGAAGAATCTTAACTGGTTAGTTGATAATGAGAAACTTACCGCTGACGACAAACAAAAGGTTCTTGATAAAATCAAAACCACCCTTGACCTAAATGAACTAAAGGATTGCGATCTAATAATCGAAGCAATCCCTGAGATAATAAATTTTAAAAAAGAGCTTTTCCAAGATTTAGATAAACTCTGTCCACCGGAATCAATCTTCGCATCAAATACATCTTCAATATCCATAACGAAAATCGGAGCATTCACATCCAGACCTGAAAAATTCATTGGCATGCATTTCATGAACCCTGTGCCGAGGATGAAATTGGTCGAGGTGATCCGAGGTATTGCCACTTCGGATGAGGTGTTAAAAATTATTATGGAGCTATCGGAAAAGATGGGTAAGCAACCGGTGGAAGTCAATGACTACCCGGGGTTCATATCTAATCGCATTCTGCTGCCAATGATCAACGAAGCAGTTTATACTTATATGGAAGGTGTAGCTAAGCCGGAGGCGATCGACTCGGTGATGAAGCTGGGCATGAACCACCCCATGGGCCCGTTGGAGTTAGCTGATTTGATAGGACTGGATACATGCCTGGCTATCATGAATGTTTTACATACTGATTTAGGAGATACCAAATATAGACCCTGCCCATTGTTGAAAAAAATGGTAAATGCCGGATACCTTGGCCGTAAATCCGGGAAAGGATTTTACGATTATTCGAAAAAATGATATTAATTCGTCAAGAAAATTTATTGCCCATCAAAGCATTAGGATAATAATTTAATTAAAAAATATCAAGTTCCCAATACATGAAAAAGATATTCTATTGGAATGTGATCTTATGATAGCCGGAATATTTGATAGGCTGTTAAAGAAAAAGGTAAAATCCGCAAGCGAGGACGAGCTCTTACCGCCTTCGGACATCGAGCTGCCGGGAGAGTTTGAAGACGGTCTGGAATTTGGTGGGGCTTATGAAACTCCACGGTTCCTGGATATTCCACCGGACCTCGAGATGGATTCTAGTATCAACTACAATTTTGGCAGGGTCGAATATCGGTTGAAATTACACAATATAACTAATGATATGCTTGGCGACATAGATGTTCATCTAAGGACCGACAAGAAAGCCGTAATTAATGTAATCGATTCTAAGCAAGTAATTGAGATGTTAGAACCTGGAAAATCGATTAATCTGAAATTTGGATTAAAGCCAAGATATAAACTAGGTAAGTCGGGTATTTATGGAAAAGTGGAGTATTTTGACTTTAAAAGCAAAGAACGCAAAATCTTTCGATTACCTCAGGCACATGTCAAATTCGCTATTAAAGAATTACAAGCCGATCGAATCGATGAAGACAAATGGAGGTTAATTTGCGGTGGCTTGAAAAGTTTTGAGATCGAGACCGCCGCATTAGATTCGCCACCGGGAAACACGTTCAACATTTTTAAAAAAGCCTTAAGTAATCTCGGTCTTTTCATGCTTCCACCAATTGAAAATGTAAATTTATATCGTGGGATCGCCAGATTCT
>CBFDAW010000543.1:0-2982 GCA_965602865.1 uncultured Thermoplasmata archaeon | reverse complement strand
CCAAATCATTGGGACTTTTAATTTTATTCATTCCTATTTCAGCTCCTGCGTTTATATCATCTTTTCAAGATTTTTTTAACCTTACTCGAATTCATATGACCAAAATATTCATTATCCTTTACCAACACCGGACCTAATGCACAGGCACCAAGACAGTTAACTGTCTCGAGGGTGTATTCTTGGTCCTCTGTGGTTTCACCAGGCGTGATTTCTAAAACACGCATGACCTCGTCTAACATGTTATCACTTCCTCGGACATGACATGCGGTGCCCATACAAATCCGGATAACATGTTTCCCCCGCGGTTTCAAGCTGAATGATGTATAGAAAGTGGCAACATGATAGACTTGGCTTATCGGAATTTCCAAGCACTCAGAGACATACTTTAAGGCTAGTTCGGGTAAATAATTGAATTTTTGATTAATATCCTGAAGCACGGGGATCAACGGTCCAGCTTCAGCCGAATATCGATCAATGATGCTATCGAGCTCTTCTAACATTTCAGAATCTAACTCACCCTTTATACTTTCCACTTCCGGAATTTGAATTATATTACTAACCAAACAATTATTTACGCACTCGCCACATCCTGTACAAATGTCTTCTTTTACGGATCGCGCTTTTTTTCTGACTTTTATTTTAAAATTCCCGAGATAACCAGAGACCTGTTCGATTTCGGAATAGGTCAATAAATGAATATTATCATGCTGGTTTGCCTCGGTCATTTTGGGGGTCATAATACATTGTGGACAATCCAAGGTGGGGAAGGTCTCGGATAATTGCAGCATATGTCCACCTATCGATGGTAATCGTTCCACCAAATATACCTCATAACCACCATCACCGATATCCAAGGCGGCTTGAATACCAGTAACCCCACCACCTATTATCAATACTTTTTTGGTTAGAGGGATTGGTAACCTTTGAAGCTCAGAGTTGAGTTTTATCTTCTCAATAACACTTTTTATGATCTTAGTCGCCTTTTTTGTAGCCAGCTCCTTTTCATGCTCATGCGGCCAGCTGCACTGCTCACGAACATTCGCAATTTCACATCGGTATCTATTTATCCCGCTCTCTTCCGCCAGATTACGAAACGTCTTCTCGTGCAAGGTCGGCGAACAATTTGCAATTATTAATCCGTCAAGATTATGTTCTTTAATCTTTTTCTTAATTAAATCCTGACCCGGGTCCGAGCACATATAAATATAATCTTGTGCATGTGCTACACCGGGATAGTCCTTGATTTCTTCGAGCACTTTTTTAACGTCCACGGCGCGTGCGATGTTTGCACCGCACCAGCACAGGAATACTCCGATCCGATCAAGTTCTTTCATGGTTTTGTTTCTCCGAAGTTTCAATATCTTATCGTATTATTTTTCACACTATTTTTCACACCTTCAATTTATCAGGTTCTTGCTTTCCAGTAAAGGCATTGGATCAATATAATGACGGTCCAGCTCTAATAAGTTAATATCAAGTTTAAGCGCTAACGCGAGTAGTTCAGAGAAATAAAATATTGGTATCGTTTTAAAGCCACGATACCGTGATTTTATCTCTCTTTGGTTCTTGTCTAGGTTATAATAACAAACCGGACAGCTCAGTGCCAGTGCATCGGCACCATGTTGGACTGCATTATTAAGTATTTTATAGGACAGCTCCAGGGCAACATCTTCGTAATCGAGTATCTGATATGACCCACAGCATTCGTTTTTGAATGGAAAGTCTACATTTTCACTACCCAGGCTCGCAATGAAGTTCTCCATAATTGTGGGTTGTTCGGGATCATCCAGCTGCAACTCTTTGTATGGTCGCAGAAGCTGGCAGCCATAGTACGGGGCTACTTTTAAATCTTTTAGTGGCTGCTTGATTTTCGAAGCTAGGTTATCAAAGCCGTAATCATCTCGCAAGATCTCGAGAAAATGTTTAACCTTCACATTGAGTTGGTAATTCTCTTCTAAGAATTCATTAACCTTGCGGAGCTTGTATTCATCTTCGCTTAATAATTTATTTGTACGCTTTAAAACATTATAACAAAATGCGCAGAGCGTGGTTAGATTTACATCTGGTTTTTCCACTCCAAGTTCTAGGTCTGATTCCGGCACGACTTCGCCGGCAGAATCGTGAGCAATTTCTTGGTTCGGATCCTCCTTGGCGGCTGTCGCTAGGATACGTGTAGGTGCTAAAAGACCCATTTTATTATCACTGGCGAGAGGGAATGCAGCACCGCAGCATGTCCAGCTGGATAGCTCGATTAGTTCAATACCCAGCACCTTTGCACTTTCACGAACGGTTCTATCAAGGTGCCGTGCTTTTTCATATAATGTACAGCCAGGATAATAAAGTAACTTAGAAATATCTGTTTTTACCAATTACTAGGTTCCCCCTAGAATAGTTTTTTGTTGAGTGATTGAATCATGAATTTTAAAGCTACGATATCAACTTGTTAATTTCCTAAGTCCACATACCAATAGCTGTTGCGGAACTTCAGAAAGCTTGTCCGGGTCTATCTTTTTAACCTCTATTTTATTGAAACCTTTGCGTAATAATAAGGTTCTAAGTGCTTCCATTACTTTTGACAGGTCCACACCTTTTGGGCATCTGGTTGCACAAGTAAAACATGATGCACATAACCATATAGTCTTCGATTTCAGAACTTCTTCATCGCCCAACTGGACTAAACGGATTATCTGGTTCGGTAAATCATCCATTGCACTTGCGAACGGACAGCCAGCTGAGCATTTACCACACTGGTAACAAGCATAAATGTTTTCACCGCTAAGCTCTTCAACCTTTTGCACTAGTTCATTGTGTATGTCTGAAGCTGACAATCGTTTTTTAATCTATATTCCTCCAATATAGTAATCTTTAATTAATCTGTAATTTCTTTTTAATATCTTCTATATTGCTTTTTATATTTTGTTCCACCTTTTCATAAATACTATTCCCGTTTGCATCAATAGCTACAATAAGCGGCCCGAACCC
>CBFDAW010000542.1:0-2986 GCA_965602865.1 uncultured Thermoplasmata archaeon | reverse complement strand
AGTATAATGAAAAATTCATAGGATGCTGTTTATTGATTGTTAGTCAGCCTCAATTTACAATAATTTTTAGCTAATCTCCTTGCAATGGATTTGTAAATAGGTTTCAGCCTCTCCTCGTGGGCACGAGATAAGATATAATAATAGCTGTTATAATCATTTGCAAGCTCTGCTAATTTCTCAATGCTTCTTACAGACTTGGTTCTTTTTTTCGTGCCAATAAAAAATAACGGAATTTTTCCTATATTTTCTTGAATGGATTCTGCCCAAAAACGCATTTTTGAAACTGCTTGTTTATGGCTAAGATCACCAACGATGATCGCCGCACTGGCGCCGTTAAAATATGTGGTAATCTTTGGTCTACCTTTGGTTAATGTCCAGAATATGAGAGTTAATTTATAATTGATCTTTTTATCCAGGTTAATCTTTTTCCCGATAGAGACGCCAAGTGATTTGAACGGTATGCACACATCCGTACCTGCCGCAACCTCTTTTTTGCCGGCACCAGGGTCACCGACTATAATTACTTTTACTCTTTGTTCGATAATTTGTTCGTCATCATCTATTATAGTATCACCTTCACTCATCTTTTCGGGAGAATAACTGGTTGGCGTCAGAAACGCTAAAAGTTGAATAAATTACTGAACTTGTATCTTAAGAGGGCTTTTTATTTATTATTAATATGTAAATCTCATTATTTAAATTTACTGTAATTAAAATTTAAATACCATGAAGTAATAGGGTGCGTAAATTAACTCTTTAATTCATGGGGAACGTTTCAACAGGTGAATAGGATGAGAAAAATTTTTGTATTAATATTAGCCGCCATGATATTATTGGCGGGTTTTGTTGGATTGACTGTATATTCGGAGCCAATGGTAAGCACCGAGTGTTTCGAAGCCGACGCCTCCAGTCGCACTGCGCTAAATGCTGGCTACTGGATAGACGCGGATAAATTAAATGAAGCCCGTTATGGTCATGAGGCTGTATTATTACAAAATGGAAATGTACTAGTTGCCGGTGGAATAAATGATACAGGTGACATAATAGCTACCGTTGAGATTTACAATATCACCACCCATTCCTGGGCAAAAGCTGCCAATATGTCCGCGGAGCGATATGGGCACAGAATGGTAATATTAGATAATGGCACGGTGATGGTGAGTGGTGGATACGATGCCACAGGAAATTCAAAAAGTAATGCTTGGCTTTATAAGGTCACGGATGATAAATGGATAGATCTTGCGGATATGATGGAAAATAAAGCCAATCATACAATGATAAAAGTTGATTCAAACAAAGTAATTGTAGGTGGTGGCAATGCACAGCAGCTTACCAGCACCGTCCCAAGTACCGCGGGGCAGGACTATGATGTATCACTGAATTCATGGTCCGGCTCAAATGGAAAGGCATTTGACATGGATGGGGCAATAGCTATGCTTGGAAACAATAGCCCTATTATGTGCGGTGGTGGTAATAATTTCCTTCCACAATCGCCGCCAATGATAACAACAAACAAAACAACTATTTACGATGATGCGACAAATAGATGGGTACAAGTTACTAATATGAACCAGAATAGATCATTACATACACTTAGTCCACTGGGCTCAGGAAATGTACTGGCAGTAGGTGGGTATACCACCGGCAGCGTAATAGCACTAAACCATACAGAGATCTACGATTACACTGCTGAGGTCTGGACCGAAACAGCACCGTTGAAAGGTGAACGGTATCTTCATGTGGCTGCTGAACTACAAAATGGCGAAGTTCTGATAGCGGGTGGGTTGGATAAAAACCATAACCCGATAAGAACTGTGGAGATATACAATGAGACCGATGATATGTGGTACGATACACCGACGATGTCCTATCCCAAAGCTGATGCTACTGCAACACTATTAAATAATGGTAGTGTTTTAGTAACCGGCGGTTTCGGTTTTGGAAACACCGCTTCGAATAAGACTTATACTTATGTACCCCAAGCGCCGAAAATCATACTGGACCTCGATGTTGAACTCCCATTCGATTGGGATGAATGGGATGAGATTTATTATGTAGCTGGGGATTATACATTTGAAATAGTAGTAACCGCTACCAATAATGAAACCGGTGACCCATTAGTGGGTGTGATGGTGGAATTTAGTGCAGATGATGGCACCTTTGAAGTTGATTTTGATTATACAGATGCAGAGGGTACACTTATCGTCAATTATTCCACACCAATGTTCGATGGCTCTCGTAGTTTGGTTGAACTTGAATTTAATGCATCAATGGCTAATAGTGATGGAAATATTACCACTCTTTGGCTCGATGTACTTCCTGATGGTACCGGAACAACATTAAATGAATTACCGGCGTGGAACCATTTAAAATATGTAAATGAATATTATGGCGAATATGTTGCAGATTCGGAGGGCTATTCGATCATGGATATCGGTGATCAGACGACCGTTGATATATTTGGCGAAGAGCTCGAGGTATATGAAGTTACTATGGAGAATTATGAATATCAACACTTAATTCAAACCGAGTTCAACTACGAAGTAAAAAGAGATATATGCATTACTGGCACGGGATATTATTCCACGGAACTAGGCGGGCTGGTAGTAATGTGGATGGTATATGATGCCGAGATCTGGGAGGATGATGATGGCGATATCATGGAATATAATGTAACCATGAACAGGTCATCCAATTTTAAACCCGCCCAATTCGATTATAACTGGAGTGCGCTTACTAATGTGGGCGCCTCTGATTTGTACTCCATACTGGAACTTGAAGAAGTGCGGGTTAATTACGATATGCCCGGCCAAAGTATATGGGAAAATACAACGACATGGATTTATTATGAGCAATACGTCGAAGTAATTGGCTTCAGAAATATTGAACTATTTCTGGATGTCTACAACACCACAGCGGTTACAGATGATCCCGACTATCCTTGGGAGATTACATATTACTCTCATGATTTAGAGTGCGAAGTAAT
>CBFDAW010000541.1:0-2990 GCA_965602865.1 uncultured Thermoplasmata archaeon | reverse complement strand
CAATGGATAAGCGATAAAATACAAGATTTACATTGTGATGATGAGAATCTGAATATTGAGAAAATAAATTCAAGAGCACCTTAGGAGAGAATTGAGAAAAAAGCATTGAGTTATTCTATTAATATTATTACGAAAGTATATATAAATTAATCCCAATACTGACAATTAAATCCCAAGTTCGGAGAAGAATCAAAAATAATTAAATTCAAGCAAAAATTAATATGTACTAATTACATTCATAGTGCGGATTGGAAAAAAATATCTTAGTGATTCTCATGCTCAAGGATTCAGTGGAAGGATTGGATAATGTTTTTGAAACCGATATTCCCCGTGGGCATGTGGTAATGGTTGCAGGCACACCCGGCGGATTAAAATCGGCTCTTATACATAATATGTTCTCAAATTATCTAAGCTCTGAATCGGACGAATTTGGGGTTTATATTACTCTCGAAGAAACTACGGAAAGCCATTTACGTAATATGTCATCGCTGGGTATTGACCTGCCAAAAAATCTATTCCTGTCCGACCACACGGATATTCGAAAAAAATTCGAACCGAAAAAAAATGAACATCCCGATTATCTTAAAATGATCCAGGCTACAATTGAATACTTTAAAAATGAGAAAGGTGATAAATTTTCATTATTTGCTCTCGACTCATTGACCGCATTATATTCGCTCATTGAAGTTGAAGATTTAAGGATCAAACTTTATAATTTTTTTAAGGAATTACGCAATAAAAATATAACTTCTTTTATAATCGTCGAGATGCCCGAGTTCGGTCATCCACCGGCGTACACACTGGATGGCAGCGTAAGCTTCTTAGTGGACGGGATTATATTAACCGGTGAAGTAGAGGTCCAGCAGGACGTTATGATTTTCATGCAGGTTAAAAAAATGCGAGCAGCCATCCACAGCAGAAAGAAACATATTATGGAAGTCGGTGAACATGGATTGAATATTCTAGGGCCGATCTTCGAATAATCATATCTTATTATAACCTAATATTTTTTCCAATAAAATTTTTTTATATGATATTATTAATAACGGATAAAAGCTATATATCTGGTTGAATCAACGGGTATTAGTTTAAACAGCTAAATATCTGCGGGAAGCTAACACATGAGTAAATATAACCGGAGAATCTTAGGTCTCTTTATAGTTTTAAGTATTATCTTCCTTTTTCAAATATCATTAAATTTAATTATATTATCTGGAAATATTATTGAAACAGAAGAGCACTTCTCTTTGAGTATTCAGGATTATAATGAGATTTACTTGGATAATGATTTGTACTTGAAACGATTATCTGAATCACCGGCTAGTCGTGCAATATCGGTGGATTTAATAATTAATAAAGACCAGCTTCGTGAATTCACAAAAGATCGAGGCGTAAACAATGTGACGATCCGTGATGAAGCTACAATGATCATTAAAGATTGTGAATTTTGGATCAATGGTTCCTTGAAAGTGATGGATAATGCTCGTTTGTTTATTATGAATTCAACGGTTCATATAGAACCGGGACCGGTGGATCAGCAAGAGATCATTATAAACTTCTCGGATAACGCACGTGTACAAATCTCAGATTCGAACCTATACACTTGCCCTCAACCATCGGTTACAAACATTTCGTATTTATTATCGGACGACAATTCGGAAATCTCTATAATCAGATCGTATTTGAATCTAAAACTCCCCGCGATTTTATATCAGGACATCGAACTTACACCACCGACGGCGGGTACATTCATCCTAACTGGTGAAACTAATTGGAACATTCATAATTGCACGATAGAATGTTACCTGTATTTCGATGAAAATGATATGTTAGCTGGACGGTGGTTCTTATTCACACTTCAAAGGCGGTCAGGACTATATATTAAGGATACTGTGGGCTCTATGGAGAATGATGAAACACAACCATTTATTAAACCCGTTGCTGGCTTCGTAAAATTGGAAAATTGCATTGTCCGTAAAGGTGTGATAGACAATGAGGTCATCGGTGAACTTGAAGCAATAAATTTGACTATTTTTAATTTAAACCTCCGCGACCAGACTACCACACGAATATTCCGTTCAAATATTGAAAATAACATAGATGTAGGAAGCCTCGCAATATTTTCGCCAGCAGATATTGGTACAAAACCAAAAGCCACACTATATATGGAAGATTCGATAGTTGGTACTACTTTAACATCCGGAGGGATGTTACTCGCAGCCGGAAACAGCACTACTACCTTGAAAAAGTGTTCGTTGAAAAAATGTTCGGTACATTCAAGTGCAAAAATACAGTTTGTCAACTGTTCTATCGAACAATTAATTGATGGAAAAGATAGCAGTCAAATAACTTTGGAGAACACAACAGTACTTAACATATTTTTAAATGATTATTCAGAACTTAATATTAATTCGAAATCAGTCACTTTGCCCATTAATACAATAACTACGCAGTATAATTGCCATGCCAAAATTTCATTACATGAAGTAACAATCAAAACCCTTGAGGTTTGGCCCGGGGATAATATCCCCCCAGAAGAATATGGGTCCGGGTATGAGCCAGATAGTAACATTTCCAAGTTAACGATCAAAATGGTTAACTCAGATTTGGATAAGTTATTGTCCTCGGACGATGCGGAAATTTTTCTAACTCTTCAAGATTCGACGGTGAATGAATTTGCATTTAAGAAGTTTAAGAAGGAACATATACTTATCTCAATTCTAGACCTAGGTTCGATTTATTATATCCCCGAGACATGGCCTGATATTGACCTGAAAATTATGATTTATCACGAATTAAGTATTATAACACAAGCAAATGGAAACCCAATTAAAAGTTCCATATGTGTCACCAACAATAAGGAGGAGGTATTATCATCTTATACCTCTGAGGCAGGTGAAAAAGATCTAGAACTTTTTTATGAGGAATATACCTCTAATAGGGTTTCATTGGCGGGTGAATATTCAATTAAAGTAACCTATCTTGGCTTC
>CBFDAW010000540.1:0-2992 GCA_965602865.1 uncultured Thermoplasmata archaeon | reverse complement strand
CAATTAATTCAAGATCAAAAAGCAGCCCGAGAAGAAGCGGTCCCTTTCTATAAACAGACGCAACAAGAAGCTTCTTGAATTATCTTTGCTTTTGAGGATAGAGAAAAAAAGTATAAATGAATATTAATTTAATATTTCCTCAAAAGCAAGTTTTTATCTTTTTTTATCCATGATTTGGAGCAACACATTCCTGTCACGGATTGCTAATTGATGGTTGGGATCTTGTGTTAGCACTCTGTTATAACATTTTATTGCTTCATCAAATTTACCCATCAAACCTAATACCACGGCTTTATTATACCAAGGACTTATAAAATTATTGTTTAAAGTTAAAGCCCGATCTATGCAGAGTAATGCGCTCTCAAAATCTCCCCGTTGTTTTAAAAGAAAGCCCTTATCCGCCCACGCTTTAAAGTTTAATGGATTCAAGTTTAATGCTTTCTCGATCAAATCCATAGTCTCTTTAATGGCATCTTCGGTTTTATCGGATTCATTCCAATAGTTCTCGGCTTTGGTTATCCAACTATCGGATTCTTTCGATCTACTATCGTTACCTACCATGAAATGCTAACTCCCCATCAAATCGGTTAAAATTTTTTTTAATTACTTTTCACTTAAAAAATTTACATGGGTTTTATATATTCCAATTTAATTTATGAGTTTTTAGCTTTTTCGGTTATATTTGAAATATTCAACGGGGAATTTTGTACCAACTGCTTACCCGAATTTCTCAAAGCAGGTCAATCTATAAAGTTAATATATTAGTTTCGTCTATTTATTCCATGATGTCAGATGGTTTGAAGGTGCCATTGAGTGATTATTATAACTCGATAGCGCCTGGGTACGATGCGCTTTATGGTGAAGAACAGCGGAAAAAGCTAGAGATAGTGCGTGAGTTCATCGAGTCAGATCTAGATTTAAAGCTAACTCGGGGCATAATCCTGGTTGATGTTGGGTGCGGCACCGGAATCTCAACTACGATCTTACCGGTATATTGTGTGGGTATTGACCCTGCAATAGAATTACTCAGGCAGGCAGATATCGCTCGATTAGAGTTAAATAGATGCATTAATGATGAACAAACTCAAACCTCGCACTCCAAATACTTGGGAAATATACTTGGATTATCAGAAGCGTTACCAATTAAAAATAGGGCATCCACAATCACAGTTTCAGTTACTGCGGTGCATAACTTTATTGATATAAAAACGGGTATACAAGAGATAGTCCGCATCACAACCGAACGAGTAGTTATTTCCATTTTAAAACGAGCTAAACAACTTGATGAAATTATGAAAATGATTAATAACAATTTCCGGATATTAAAAACAAGTCAAAATGAGTTTGATTATTTCTTATATTTAAAACCATTAAATTTAAAAATATAAGTATTAGTTTTAGTTTTTGAATTTATTCGTGAAAAAAAAAATAATGGTCGTATCCAATGCCCCAATATTCAAATTTTTACAATAGTAAACTAAATAAATAACCTATTCAATAGGGGTAGATTACATTTCCTAATTGGAGGAGTGTACAATGGCAGAAAAAGATCATATGAATTTAGTCTTCATCGGACACGTAGATCATGGCAAATCAACCCTAGTCGGACGTCTATTGTTAGATACGGGTCATATTGATGCCCATTTGATCGATAAATACCGAAAAGAAGCCGATGCAATAGGTAAAGGCTCCTTTGAGTTCGCCTGGGTAATGGATGGTCTCAAAGAAGAACGTGAACGCGGATTAACAATCGATGTAGCCCATAAGAGGTTTAATTCCGATAAATATTATTTTACGATAATTGATGCTCCGGGGCACCGTGACTTTGTAAAGAATATGATCACTGGCACCTCCCAGGCAGATGCAGCCGTGCTCGTTGTAGATTGCGTAGCCGGTGTACAAGCCCAAACAAAAGAACATGTATTCCTCTCGCGAACACTAGGTGTAAAACAGATGATAATTGCAATCAATAAAATGGATGCCACACAGCCTAAGTATGACGAAAAGAGGTTTGAAACAGTCAAAGATGAGGTCACTGCATTATTAAAAACGGTCGGATTTAATCTCGAAAAAATTAAATTCTTACCTGTAAGTGCATTTGTTGGTGATAATACAACTAAACCCTCAGAAAATTTAGGCTGGTATAAGGGTCCAACACTTTTAGAATCATTAAATAATTTTGAATTACCAGATAAACCTACAAACCTTCCGCTTCGCTGGCCGATCCAGGATGTGTATTCGATCACCGGTATAGGAACCGTCCCCGTTGGTCGTATAGAAACCGGTGTTATGAAACCGGGTCAGAAACTAGTTTTCCAGCCGTCGAACAAGAGTGGTGAGGTTAAATCCATCGAGATGCACCATGAAGAAATACCACAGGCGATCCCTGGTGACAATGTTGGCGTAAATATCCGCGGTTTAGCGAAGAACGATATCCGACGCGGTGATGTTGCCGGTCCCGGCGATAACCCACCAACCGTGGTTAAAACTTTTACTGCACAAATTGCAGTTCTCCAGCATCCTAGTGTAATCGCTGTAGGCTATACTCCGGTATTTCATTGCCACACCTCACAAATCGCTTGCCAGTTCGAGGAGATACAAAAGAAACTTGATCCAAAGAGTGGCGAGGTCAAAGAAGAAAACCCAGATTTCATAAAGACTGGTGACATCGCAATCGTCAAAGTCCGTCCTACACGACCGATGGTGATCGAGCGCGCAAAGGAGATCCCACAACTGGGGCGCTTTGCAGTTCGTGATATGGGTCAGACCGTCGCGGCGGGGATGTGTATTGACCTAGAGAAAAAAGAGATGTAATTAAATTTTAAGCGTAGTGGTAAATCATGTAATTTCCAACCGGGAATCAATGGACAATAATAAAGTTTGTTGATTTCTGGGCACTTTATTTTTAGTGTATCTATTATTTGAGGTAATATCTTGACGCAAAAAGCTAGGATTTCATTGACAGGAACAAACACAACAAAAGTAAACAATG